>NZ_JBHYMC010000041.1:0-59514 GCF_042742535.1 Streptomyces sp. NPDC058880 | reverse complement strand
CCGCTTTTCCCCCCCCTGCGGCCCCCGGGGGGGGGGGGGCCCCAACCCGGGGTGTTGGGGCTCCCAACCCCCCCCCCCACCCCCCCGCCCCGGGCGGGGGCCCCCCCGCGGGCCCCCGGGGCCCGGAAGCCTCCGGCGGCAGGATCAGTACGCGCGCGCCACGATGGCGAGGTTACCGGGAGCGTCGTCGGCGTCCGGCACGGACCCGTCCTCGGCGACCAGGCAGCGCACGGAGACGGCCTGCTCGGCCAGCTTCGCCTCGCCCTCCGGCCCGAGGTCCGCCCACGGGATGCGCGCCCAGCCGCCGGCCACGGCGGCCTCCGCGGCCTCCTCGATGGTCGCGACGTCCGAGGTGCGTGCCTCGCGGCGCTCGCGGGACTCGCGCAGCAGCTGCGCCTGGTCCTCGTCGAGCACCTTGGGCAGCAGGTCGGCGAGCGCGTCGATCTGCACCGGGGTCTTGCCGCCCGGGATCCGGCGGGCCAGCATCGCGGTGCCGGCCTCCAGGTCGCGGGGACCGATCTCGATGCGGACCGGCACGCCCTTGAGCTCCCAGTCCACGGCGCGGCGGCCGAAGGGGGTGTCGACGCGGTCGTCGACCTGCACGCGAATGCCTGCGGCCTTCAGTCGGTCGCCCAGCTCCCGAACCTTGGCGACGGCCTCGTCGCCCTTGATCGCCATGACGACGACCTGCACGTGGGCCAGACGCGGCGGGACGCGCAGCCCGTTGTCGTCGCCGTGGGACATGATCAGACCGCCGACCATGCGGGTCGAGACGCCCCACGAGGTCTGCCAGACGAGTTCCTGCTTGCCTTCCTTGGACAGGTACTGCGTGTTGAAGGCCTTGGCGAAGTTGGTGCCGAGCTCGTGGCTGGTGCCCATCTGCAGGGCCTTGCCGTCACCCATCATGCCTTCGAGGGTGAGGGTGTTGATGGCGCCCGCGAAGCGCTCCTTGGCGGTCTTGCGGCCGAGCACGACGTCGATGCCGAGCACGTTCGTCATGAAGTCGCCGTAGACGTCGCGGTGGATGCGGGCGGCGTAGTCGCGGGCGTCCTCGTAGGTGGCGTGGGCCGTGTGGCCCTCCTGCCAGAGGAACTCGCTCGTGCGGAGGAACACGCGGGGGCGCATCTCCCAGCGGACCACATTGGCCCACTGGTTGATCAGCAGGGGCAGGTCGCGGTAGCTCTGGACCCACTTGGAGAAGTAGTCGTTGATGATCGTCTCGGAGGTGGGCCGGACGACGACCGGCTCCTCGAGCTCCTTGCCGCCGCCGTGCGTGACGACCGCGAGCTCGGGGGCGAAGCCCTCGACGTGCTCGGCCTCCCGAGTCAGGTACGACTGCGGGATGAAGAGGGGGAAGTACGCGTTCTGGGCGCCCTGGTCCTTGATGCGGGCGTCCATCTCCTGCTGCATCCGCTCCCACAGGCCGTAGCCGTACGGTCGGATGACCATGGTGCCGCGGACCGGACCGTTGTCGGCCAGCTCGGCCTTGTTGATCAGATCCTGGTACCAGCGGGGGAAATCCTCCGCCTGCGGGGTGAGAACGGGTGCCTTTGCCATGCCGCGAATCGTACGGCGCCCGGCACGGGATGCGTGAATCGGGTGCCGCGCTCCTCTGGACGCGGGAGCGAATGGGGAGTTCTCTGGCAACGGGGGCTGGGGGGCGAGACGGAATCAGGAGCGCTCTTTCGATGACACCGACGCCGACCGCGACGCTCGTCGCCCGGGACTGGGCGGAGATCCAGGAACGGATGCTGGTACCGCTGTACGAGGCGGTCTTCGACCGGATCGAGGTCGGGCCGGGTGACCGGCTGCTGGGCCTCGGCTGTGGGGCCGGCCTGGCCCTGCTGCTGGCGTCCGCGAGGGGAGCCGCGGCCACGGGCGTGGAGGCGGATCCGGCCCGGCGGGCGCTGGCCCGTGAGCGGCTTCTGGAGGTGCTTGCGGCCCCGCCGTCGGCGTCCTCGGTATCCCGCCCCTACGACGCCCTGCTGGCCTTTTCCCCGGACCCGGCGGCCCTGGCCTCGGCACTGCCGGCCGTCAGACGCGGCGGCGCCGTGGTGCTGGCCGACTGGGGTCCGGCCGAGCGTTGCACGGTGCCCTCGGTACTGGGAGGCGGTCCGGCGCCCGGGGACCTGGACGCGGTCGTGGAGCGCGCCGGGCTGCGGCCGGACGGGTCGGGGCGGGTGTTCTGCCCCTTCGGCTACGCGGACGTGGACAGCGCGGTGCGCGGGCTGTTGTCGACCGGGCTCTACGACGGGGCGTCCGACGCGGCGCTCGTCGAGAAGGAGCTCGCCGAAGTGCTTCACCCGTTCGAGCGATCCGACGGCACCGTGTGGCTGCCGAACATCTTCCGGTACGTGATCGCCCGGGTGGCCTGAGGGCCGGCCGGCGGCAGGGACGCCCCGCCCTCCTGCCCGATGGAGACGGAAGGGCCCCGGCCGTGCGGGCGGCTGCCCGTACCCCGGCCGGGGCCCTCGTCGCGGTGGTCGGCGGCCGGCTGCGCCTGCTGCCGCCTGCTGCGCGCACCTACTTCATGAACTTCTTGAACTCGTCCGGAAGGTCGAAGTCCTGACCATCCTGACCGCCGGCGGGAAGGCCGAAGGGGTTGGACGCGGCGGCCGGGTCGATCGCCTGCGCGCCCTGCTCGCGGCGGGCCGCGGCAGCAGCCTCCTCCTGCTTGCGCTTCATCGGGTTGCCGCTCTTGCGCTTGCCCTTGGCCTGCTTGACCTGCTTCTTCTGCCGGCCGGGGCCGCCGCCCATCCCGGGGATGCCCGGCATGCCGGGCATCCCGCCGCCCTGGGCCATGCGGGACATCATCTTGCGGGCGTCGAAGAACCGCTCGACCAGCGACTTGACGGCGCTGACCTCGGTGCCCGAGCCCTTGGCGATACGGGCGCGGCGCGAGCCGTTGATGATCGTCGGGTCCTGGCGCTCGGCCGGGGTCATCGACTTGATGATCGCCGCGGTGCGGTCCACGTCCCGCTCGTCGATGTTGTTGATCTGGTCCTTGATCTGCCCCATGCCGGGCAGCATGCCGAGCAGCTTGGAGATGGAGCCCATCTTGCGGACCTGCTCCATCTGGGCCAGGAAGTCGTCGAGCGTGAACTCCTTGGGGCCCTTGGCGAGCTTGGCCGCCATCTTCTCGGCCTCGGCCTGCGAGAAGGTCTTCTCGGCCTGCTCGATGAGGGTGAGCATGTCACCCATGTCGAGGATCCGACCCGCCATGCGGTCGGGGTGGAAGGCATCGAAGTCGTCGAGCTTCTCGCCGTTCGAGGCGAACATGATCTGCTTGCCGGTGACGTGCGCGATGGAGAGCGCGGCACCACCGCGGGCGTCGCCGTCGAGCTTGGAGAGCACCACGCCGTCGAAGCCGACGCCGTCGCGGAAGGCCTCGGCGGTGTTGACCGCGTCCTGGCCGATCATGGCGTCGACGACGAAGAGGATCTCGTCGGGACTGACGGCGTCGCGGATGTCCGCGGCCTGCTGCATCAGCTCCTGGTCGATGCCGAGGCGGCCGGCGGTGTCGACGATGACGATGTCGAACTGCTTGGTCCGCGCGTACTCGACGGAGTCCTTCGCGACCTGGACCGGGTCGCCGACGCCGTTGCCCGGCTGAGGGCCGTAGAAGGCCACGCCCGCGCGGTCGGCGACGACGGAGAGCTGGTTGACCGCGTTCGGGCGCTGGAGGTCGCACGCGACGAGGAGCGGGGTGTGGCCCTGCCCCTTGAGCCAGAGGCCGAGCTTTCCGGCGAGGGTGGTCTTACCGGCGCCCTGGAGGCCGGCGAGCATGATCACGGTGGGGGCGGTCTTGGCGAAGCGCAGCCGCCGGGTCTCGCCGCCGAGGATGGTGATGAGCTCGTCGTTGACGATCTTCAGGACCTGCTGGCCCGGGTTCAGGGCCTTGCTGACCTCTTCGCCGCGCGCGCGTTCCTTGACGTTCGCGATGAAGGAGCGGACGACCGGGAGGGCGACGTCGGCCTCAAGGAGGGCGATACGGATTTCCCGGGCCGCTGCGTCGATGTCAGCCTCGGACAGCCGGCCTTTGCCGCGCAGGCCCTTGAAGGTATTCGCCAAGCGGTCGGAGAGCGTATCGAACACGGTGGTCGCGATTCCTCGGGTCGGGGGCGTTGTGGTCGTCCCCCAGGGTATCCGCCCGCGCCGTCCGTCCGGCCCGGCGGGCGGGTTTCCCTCCGGGGCGGGGGTCCGGGATGCCTCCCGGACCCGCGCCGCGTCAGGAGAGGGCGGACGTCACGGCGGCCGCCAGGGCGGTCGCCGCCGCGGGGTCGAGGGGCTTGCCCTCGGGGGTGGTCACGTACAGCGTGTCCACCGCATTGGCGCCCAGCGTGGAGACATGGGCACTGCGCACCCGGACACCCGCCGCTTCCAGGGCCCGGCCGATCCGGTGCAGCAGGCCGACGGCGTCCGGCGCGCGCACCTCCAGCACCGTGGCCAGCGAGGAGACGTCCGGGACCACCGTGACCCGGGGCGGCGGCGGGACGACCCCGCGCCGGCGCGGGTAGGCCGCCTCGCGGTCGGCCAGTTTCGCCGGGACGTCCAGCGAGCCGTCCAGCGCGCGCAGCAGGTCGGTGCGCAGCCGGGCCGCCTCGGGCAGCGCCCCGTACTCGGCCGCCACCCGCCACCGCAGCACGAGGACCTCGCCGAGCCGGTCCGGGAGTTCCACCGAGCGCAGGTCCGCGGCCCGTACGGTGAGCCGGTGCAGGGCCAGCACCCCCGCCGCGGCGGGCAGGACGCCCGGCTGGTCGGGCACCGCCACCACGAGCTCGACGCCGACCGCATCCTCCTCCTGGCGGGCGTGGAGCGCCAGCACCGGCTCGCGGGTGCGCAGGGCCTCCACCGCCAGCCGTTCCTGCTCGGCGCTCGGGATCTCCGCCTCCCGCTCGGCGGGCGGCGCGCCGCGCAGCACGGCGGCGACGCGTGCGACGAGGTCCGCCACGAGCGAGCCGCGCCAGGCGCTCCACGCGGCCGGGCCGGTGGCCAGGGCGTCCGCCTCGGTCAGGGCGTGCAGTATCTCCAGCGTGCCCACCGAGCCGACGGCCTCGGCGACGGAGCGGACGGTGGCGGGGTCGTCCAGGTCGCGGCGCGTGGCGGTGTCGATCAGCAGCAGGTGGTGGCGTACGAGGGCGCCCAGCACGGCGACGTCCTGGGCGTCGAAGCCCACCCGTGCGGCGACGTCCCGGGCGATGGTCTCGCCGGCCAGCGAGTGGTCGCCCGGCCAGCCCTTGCCGATGTCGTGCAGGAGGGCGGCCGTCAGCAGCAGGTCGGGGCGGCCCACCCGGCGGGTGAGGGCCGCAGCCTGCACCGCCGTCTCGATCAGGTGCCGGTCCACGGTCCAGGTGTGGACGGGGTTGCGCTGCGGGCGGCAGCGCACCCGCTCCCAGTCGGGCAGCAGCCGGGTGATCAGCCCTTCCGCCTCCATGGCTTCCCAGACGGCCACGGTCGGCTCCCCCGCGCCCAGGAGCGTGAGCAGTTGCTCCCGGGCCTCGGCCGGCCAGGGCACCGGCAGCGCCTTCCCCTGCTGCGCGAGGCGGCGTACGGCGTGCGGTGACACCGGGAGCCCCGCCTGCGCGGCGGCCGCGGCCAGCCGCAGGGGCAGTACGGGGTCCCGGTCCGGGCGGGCGGCCAGGGCCAGGACGGCCTCGCCGTCGGACTCCACGACGCCTTCGGCCAGGGGCGCCCGGGTGGCGGCGGGGGCGCTGCGGCCGGGCAGCAGTCCGCGCAGCCGGGGCCGGGCGGCGCGGGCCCGCAGCACCCGGCCGACCTCCCGCCAGGTCACGTCGCCGGCGTACGCGACCACGCGCGCGGCCTCGTACACCTCGCGCAGCAGGGCGTCGGCGTCGAGGAGCCCGAGCTGCGCGGCGACCTGGTCCTGTTCCTGGAGCGAGAGCCGGTCGGTGGCCCGGCCCGTGACCAGGTGGAGGGCGTCGCGGGCGTCCAGGAGGCGCCGGCGGGCCTCGGCGAGGCCTTCGCGGGGGGCGTCCGCCAGCCAGGAGGCGGCGACCGCACGCAGCGCGGTGGCGTCCCGGAGCCCGCCGCGGGCCTCCTTGAGATCGGGTTCGAGCAGGAAGCGGAGTTCCCCGGCCCGCTCGGCCCGCTCGCGGCACAGGGAGTGCAGCTCCGGGAGCCGTTTCGGCGCCTGGTTGCGCCAGTCGGCCAGTACGGAGGTCCGCAGGCCGGCCAGGAGCCCGGCGTCGCCCGCGACCGTCCGGGCGTCCAGCAGGCCGAGGTGCACCTTCAGGTCCTCGGCGGCCGTCCTGCGGGCCTCGGCGGGGGTGCGTACCGAGTGGTCGAGGGCGACGCCGAGGTCCCACACCGGGTACCAGAGGCGGTCGGCCAGTGTGCCGAGCGCCCGGGGCTCGGCCTTGCCGTCGTGCAGCAGCAGCAGGTCGAGGTCGCTGCGGGGGGAGAGTTCGGCCCTGCCGTAGCCGCCGACGGCCACGAGGGTGGCGCCGCGGACGCCGGTCTCGCGTGCGGCGGTGGCGAAGAGGGCGTTCAGCCATTCGTCGGTCAGCCCGGCCAGGGCGGAACGCCGCGAGGGCCCGGACTGCGACTCCTCCTGGAGGAGTCGCAGCCGGGCCGCGGCGTATCCGCTGGGTCCCGAGTCGGCCGTGTGGTCGGTGGTGTCTTCGACGCTCGTCACCCAGGAGCTCCCGTTGTTAGAGCGCGTCCGCGCCGCGCTCGCCGGTGCGGACCCGGACGACCGAGTCCACGGGGACGCTCCACACCTTGCCGTCACCGATCTTGCCGGTGGACGCCGCGCTCACGACGACCCGGATGAGCTCTTCGGCGTCGGAGTCGTCGACCAGCACCTCGATGCGGATCTTGGGGACGAGGTCGACCTGGTACTCGGCGCCCCGGTAGACCTCGGTGTGGCCGCGCTGCCGGCCGTAGCCGCTGGCCTCGCTGACCGTGAGGCCCTGCACTCCGAAGGCCTGGAGTGCCTCCTTGATCTCGTCCAGCTTGTGCGGCTTGACGATCGCGGTGATCAGCTTCATGCGTCAACCTTCTTGCTCGCGGCGGAGGTGGTGGGGGCGGCGGTGCTCCGCGCGGCGGCTCCGCCACCGGCTCCGCTGAAGTCGTATGCGGTCTCGGCGTGTTCGATCTGGTCGATGCCGGCGACCTCGTCGTCCTCGGAGACCCGCATCCCGATGGTCTTGTCGAGGAGGAGGGCGAGCACTGCGGATGCCACCAGAGAGTAGGCGAGGACGGAGAAGACTCCGACGGCCTGCTTGCCGAGCTGCTCCAGGCCGCCGCCGTAGAAGAGGCCGGCCACGTCGGACTGGACCCCGCCGGTGGCGAAGAGGCCGACGAGCAGGGAGCCGGCGACACCGCCGACGAGGTGGACGCCGACGACGTCCAGGGAGTCGTCGTAGCCGAACTTGTACTTCAGGCCCACCGCCATGGCGCAGAGCACACCGGCGATGGCACCGACCGCGATCGCTCCGAGCGGGCTGACGGCGCCGCCCGCGGGGGTGATGGCGACGAGGCCGGCGACCGCGCCGGAGGCGGCGCCGAGGGTGGTGAAGGAGCCGTGGCGCAGCTTCTCGTAGGCGAGCCAGGCCAGCATGGCGGCGGCGGTGGCGACCTGGGTGTTGACGAACATGACCGCGCCGACGCCGTCGTCGTTGCCGAGCCAGGAACCCGCGTTGAAGCCGAACCAGCCGAACCAGAGGAGGCCGGCGCCCAGCATCACGAGGGGGAGGCTGTGCGGGCGCATCGGGTCCTTCTTGAAGCCGACGCGCTTGCCGATGACCAGGATCACGCCCAGGGCCGCGGCACCGGCGTTGATGTGGACGGCGGTGCCGCCGGCGAAGTCGATGACGCCCATCTCGAAGAGCCAGCCGCCGGCGCCCCAGACCCAGTGGGCGACGGGGAAGTACACGACGGTGACCCACAGCGCGGTGAACAGGACCCAGGCGCTGAACTTCACGCGGTCCGCGAGGGCGCCGCTGATCAGGGCCGGGGTGATGACGGCGAACATCAGCTGGAAGACGGCGAAGACGTACACCGGGATGGTGTAGCCGTCCCAGAGCTCGGTGATCCCGATGCCGCTCAGGCCCACGTAGTCGGAGTTCCAGCCGATGAGGGATCCGGCATCGGTGCCGAAGGCGAGGCTGAAGCCGTAGAGCACCCATAGGATCGTGACGATCCCCAGGCTGATGAAGCTCATCATCAGCATGTTGAGGCTGCTCTTGACGCGGACCATGCCTCCGTAGAAGAAGGCGAGTCCCGGAGTCATCAGCATGACCAGGGCGGAGCAGATGAGCATGAACCCGGTGTTCGCGGCAGAGAGCGTCGGGGCGTCTGCCGCGAGGGTCGTGATGGCTGATGCCATCGGCGTCTCCTCGTCGTCGGTACGTTCGCGTGCGGGCGATCGTGAGAACCTGAGCGGCGGCAACAGGAACTGGCCGGTTATTGGCCATGAGATTCGCGCAGGCCGGTTTCCGGCGGCGCCGCTCGGTGTTTCGCTCCGATGACGAAGAGGTCTGCCGTGTTACGGCGCCATGAACGACCGGGATCGCGCACGGGCGGACCACGGCGAAGGGCGTCCGCCTCCGCCTGAGGGGCGGCGGCCGGATCGCGGGAGGAGTGCTGCGACCGGCCGCGGCAGTGACCCGGACGTCCTGGCTGGGGGAGCCTGATCGGGCTTCACGGGGTGACTGCCGCGGCCGGAGCCTGGGGGCGGCCCGGGGGCCGTCAGACGGCCTCCGCGGCCTCGGGGAGCCGTGAGGCGAGGTGGTCGGTGAGCCGGACCACCTCTGCGACGTCGCCGTATGCACGGGCGGCGCTGTCGACGGTCTTGCGCAGGCGGGTGTTCACCCGCTCCGAGCGCACCTTTCCCGCCACGTCGAGGGCCCGGTCGACGAAGACGGCGGCCTGCTCCGGCTCGCGCTGGAGCAGGTGGACGGTGGCCATGCCGATGAGGTTGAGGGCGTAGGACCGCTGGTGTTCCTGGTCCTTCCCGAAGAGCTCGACGGCCCGCTCCATGACGGGCTCGGCGAGGGAGGCGTACATGGGGCTGCGTCCGGCGACGTAGGCCAGGTCCCGGTACGAGTGGGAGTTTTCGCCGTTCAGCTCGGCCTCGGAGAAGAAGCGGATCCAGTCGGGCTCCGGCTCGTCCGCGAAGCCGACGTCGCCGAAGGTGTCCTCGGCCATCCGGACGGCCCGCTTGCAGCGGCTGGGCTGGCCCATGTTGGCGTACGCGCGGGCCTCCATCGCATACAGCATGGCCTGGGTGCGGGGGCCGGCGCAGTCGCGGCTGCCGTACTGCGCGAGGTGGATGAGTTCGAGCGCGTCCTCGGGGCGGCCGAGGTGGATCATCTGGCGGCTCATCCCGGAGAGGATGTACGAGCCGAGCGGCTTGTCCCCGGCCTCCTTCGCGGCGTGCAGCGCGAGGACGAAGTACTTCTGCGCGGTGGGGTGCAGGCCGATGTCGTAGCTCATCCAGCCGGCCAGCTCGGCGAGTTCCGCGGCGACCTTGAAGAGCCGCTTCATGACCGGGGCGGGGTGGTTCTCCTGGAGCAGGTCGGTGACCTCGTGGAGCTGGCCCACGACGGCCTTGCGGCGCAGCCCGCCGCCGCACTGGGCGTCCCACTGCCGGAACATGACGGTGGTGGCGTCGAGGAGGTCGAGCTCGGGTTCGGAGAGCCGGGGCGGGCGGTGGCCGCCGAGGGCTCCCGTCGGCCCCGCCCCGCGCGGTCCCGGGTCGGCGGCCGGGGCCGGTACGAGCCAGCGCTGCATGGGCTCGATGAGGGCGGGGCCCGCGGAGAGCGCGAGGGAGGGCCCGAGGAAGCCGCGGCGGGCCAGCATCAGGTCGCTGCGGGAGAACTCGCCGAGCAGTTCGACGGTCTGCGGGCCGGCCCAGGGCAGGTCGACCCCGGAGACGGAGGGGGTCTGGTGCGCGGTGCGCAGCCCGAGCTGTTCGATGGCGACGACGGAGCCGAAGCGCTCGGAGAACAGCTCGGACAGGATCCTCGGCACGGGCTCGCGGGGCTGCTCACCGTCCAGCCAGCGGCGCACCCGGGAGGTGTCCGTGCTGATGTGGTGGGCGCCCATCTGCCGGGCCCGGCGGTTGACCTGCCGGGCGAGCTCGCCCTTCGACCAGCCGCTGCGGACGAACCACGAGGTCAGCTGTTCGTTGCGCGCAGCAGCATCGTCGATCGTTCCGCTTGCGCCGTTGCCGCTCACTGGAACGCCCCCATCTGCTCAGTCTTCTCCCTACGAAACCCTGGCCGGGAAGCCGGGCGTCACCACAGACCTTCACAGGTCCTTCACCCATTGCCTCCGGCATACCCACGTGTGGGCCCGCCTCGGGGTTCGTGCACCGAAAGTAATCCTACGATCACCCCTGCGGCGAGGCCGTTCGCGGAAACGCCACCATTCGCCACCCCTTCGAATGAACGCGCCACCGGCCAGGCGCGATTCACTTGACAGGAAGGCGAAACGGACCGGTTGGACTGGAGTGCGCTCGGGGCGCGCGTGGCGAGGAGTGCGCCGGGCGGGCAGCACCGGGCACTCCCCCGCCGCCCTGCGGCGGAGGTCCGCGGGGCGGCGCGGCGGGCTCCCCGGCTCCCTCACCGCAGGCGTCGTAACCACCGACGCGTCCGACCCGTTGGAGGGGGCATGGGCATGGGCATGGGCTTCACGATCGGCAGCAGCCGCGGCACCAAGGAGTTCCGTTCCGGTACCCGGCGCCGCGGCCGGACCTCGGAGTGCACGACGGTGGCGGAGTACACCGGGCTGTGGGGCTGGGACGTGGTCCCCGGGGCGCGCGCGGCGGCGCCCTCCCGCGACTGCTCCTGCGGGGACGGCCGGTGCGCCGCACCCGGAGCGCATCCGCTGGCCTTCGCCCCCACGGTCCCGGCCGGCGCCACTCTGGACGAGGTCACCGAGGCCTGGGGCGACTGTCCCGGCGCGGCGGTCATGCTCCCGGTGGGCCGCGCCTTCGACGTCATCGAGGTCTCCGAGGAGGCCGGGCGGCGCGCGCTGGTGCGGCTGGAGCGTATGGGCCTGCCGCTCGGCCCGGTCATCGCCACCGCGGACGGCCGCGCGCAGTTCTTCGTCGCTCCCGGGGCGGCGGCGGAGCTGCCGCAGCTGCTGTACCGGATGGGCTGGGACGACGCCGACCTGGACCTGCACGCCCTGGGCCCGGGGGCCTTCGTGACGGCCCCGCCATCGGACCGGGGCGGGCTCGGCCGGGCCCGCTGGCTGCGGCCGCCCGCCCTCGACTCGGCGGGCGGCCCGCCGCAGGCACGGCTGCTGCTGGGCACCCTGGCGTACATCTGCCACCGGTTCCGCCGCTGAGAGGCCCCGTACGCGCCGGTGCCCCCGCGTTCCTCACGGAAGGCGGGGGCACCGGTGTCTGCGCGGGCGGTGCTCAGTCGCCGATCAGGGCGTCCACGAACGCCTCGGGCTCGAACGGAGCCAGGTCGTCCGCACCCTCGCCGAGACCGACGAGCTTGACCGGGACGCCCAGTTCGCGCTGGACGGCGACGACGATGCCGCCCTTGGCCGTGCCGTCGAGCTTGGTGAGCACGATGCCGGTGATGTCGACGACCTCGGCGAAGACACGCGCCTGGGTCAGGCCGTTCTGCCCCGTGGTGGCGTCCAGGACCAGCAGGATCTCGTCCAGCGGGCCGTGCTTCTCGACGACGCGCTTGACCTTGCCGAGCTCGTCCATGAGGCCGGTCTTGGTGTGCAGTCGGCCGGCGGTGTCGATGAGCACGACGTCGGCACCCTCGGCGATGCCCTCCTTGACCGCGTCGTAGGCGATCGAGGCCGGGTCGCCGCCCTCGGGGCCGCGGACGGTACGGGCGCCGACGCGCTCGCCCCAGGTCTGCAGCTGGTCGGCGGCCGCGGCGCGGAAGGTGTCGGCCGCGCCGAGCACCACGCTGCGGCCGTCCGCGACGAGCACCCGGGCCAGCTTGCCGGTGGTGGTGGTCTTGCCGGTGCCGTTGACGCCGACGACCATGATCACGCCGGGGGTGTCCTCGCCGCTCTCCGTCTTCACGGCCCGGTCGAAGTCGGTGCCGACCAGGGTCAGCAGCTCTTCCTTGAGCAGGGCGCGCAGATCGGCCGGAGTGCGGGTGCCGAGGACCTTGACCCGCTCACGGAGCCGCTCGACGAGCTCCTGGGTGGGCACGACGCCGACGTCGGCGACGAGGAGGGTCTCCTCGATCTCCTCCCAGGTGTCCTCGTCGAGGTGCTCGCGCGAGAGCAGCGTGAGCAGTCCCTTGCCGAGGGAGTTCTGCGAACGGGCGAGACGCGCGCGGAGCCGGACCAGGCGGCCGGCGGCGGGCTCGGGCACCTCGATCTCGGGCGCGGCCGGGACCGCCTCCGGCTCGGCGGCCGGCGCTTCGACGGGAGCCCCGGCTCCCGGGAGCCCGACCTCCTCGATCGTGCGGCGCGGCTCTTCCGCCGTCTCTACGGCGTCCTCCCCCACCTGCGGCTCGGCGGGCGGGGCAGTAATGGTCGGCGTGCTCTGCGGTGCCGGGGGCGGCAGCTGCTTCTTCTTGCGGCTGCTGACCACGAGCCCGCTGATCACGCCGACCGCGACCAGGGCGATGACTACAGCAAGGATGAGGATGTCCATAACCCCCCCAGTATCGGCCACGGCCACCGCGGAGCCGGGAACCCGGGCTCGCGGGCCGGGGACAAGCCCTGTCTGCGGTTTCGGCTCCGCGGCCGCGCCGACGGGTGGCCCTGCCCGCACCCCCTCGGGGAGCAGCCGCGCGAGTGCCGGCCGGGCCGCCGGAACCGTTCCCGGCGCGAGGGCGGCTGCGCCGGTCCGGCCCCGGCCCCGGAGCCGGGGGCCGCTCGCGGGACACCTGTCCAACTGACAACTCGTCAGCTAACGTCCTCTCCACCGCTCCACCCCGTCCGGCGAAGGGGGACTCCGCCATGCCCATCACCGTGGCCCGGTTCAATCTGGTCGACCCGAACGGCACCCCCGAGTCCCTCTCGGCCCGCTACAGGGCCGCGCTGGAGATGGCGCGCTACGCGGACGACCGCGGAATGGACACCGTCCAGACCGAGGAGCACCACGGCACGGACAACAACTGGCTTCCCTCCCCCTTCGCCTTCGCGGGCGCGGTCTTCGGCGCGACCCGTCGGATCACCGTCACCGTGTCGGCGGTCATCGGCCCGCTGCACGACCCGTTGAAGGTCGCCGAGGACATCGCCGTACTGGACCTGCTGAGCGGCGGGCGCCTGGTGACCGTCGCGGGGATCGGCTACCGGCCCGAGGAATACGAGCAGCACGGCGTGGAGTGGGGCCGGCGCGGCAGGCTCCAGGACGAGCTGCTGGAGACCCTGCTGAAGGCGTGGACCGGCCGGCCGTTCGAGTTCCGCGGCCGCACGGTACGGGTCACCCCGACTCCCCTCACCCGGCCGCACCCGCTGCTGCTGGTGGGTGGCAGTTCGGAGGCGGCCGCGCGCCGCGCCGCCCGGCTCGGGCTGCCCTTCTTCCCCAGCGCGCACCTGCCGGAGCTGGAGGCGTACTACACGGCGCGGCTGGCGGAGTACGGCACGGAGGGCTTCTGCATGATGCCCGCGGCCGAGACCCCGCTGCTGCACGTCGCGCAGGACCCGGACCGGGTGTGGGCCGAGCACGGTGAACACTTCCTGCACGAGGCCGGGACGTACGCGTCCTGGCAGTCGAAGGACATCCGCAGCGCCGTGCGGTCGTCCGCCCGCTCGGTGGCGGAGCTGCGCGCGGAGGGCGTCTACCGGGTGCTGACCCCGGACGAGGCGGTCGCATACGGCCGGAGCGCCGGCGCGGCGGGCAACCTGGTGCTGCACCCGCTGTGCGGGGGGATGCCGCTGGACGAGGGCTGGCGCAGCCTGCACCTGCTGTGCGAACAGGTACTGCCCCGGCTCAGGGGCTGAGCCGGGGCAGTACCGAGGAGACGGGGTGGTGGCGGGGATGGTTACCCCATCTCCTCCAGCGCCTTGCCCTTGGTCTCCGGCACCCATTTGAGGACGAACGGGATCGAGAGCAATGCGAAGACGGTGTAGATCACGTAGGCACCGGACAGGTTCCAGTCCGAGAGGGACGGGAACGAGACGGTGATGACCCAGTTGGCGATCCACTGGGCCGAGGCGGCGACGCCGAGCGCCGCGGCACGGATGCGGTTCGGGAACATCTCGCCGAGCAGCACCCAGACGACCACGCCCCAGGACAGAGCGAAGAAGAGCACGAAGGCGTGTGCGGCAACCAGGGCCACCGTGGCCTGGGCGTCGGGGAGGGTGATGTCGTCCCCGGTGCCGGTGGTGAAGGAGAACGCCCACGCGCACAGGCCGAGGGAGACGGCCATGCCCGCCGAGCCGATGAGGGCGAGCGGCTTGCGGCCGATCCGGTCCACGAAGATCATCGCGATCACCGTGCCGACGATGTTGATGATCGACGTGGTAAAGGAGTAGAGGAACGAGCTGGTCGGGTCGATGCCGACCGACTGCCACAGCGAGGAGCTGTAGTAGAAGATCACGTTGATGCCGACGAGCTGCTGGAAGAGCGAGAGGCCGATGCCGATCCAGACGATGGGCAGGAAGCCGAAGCGGCCGCCGAGCAGGTCCTTGAAGGTGGACTTGTGCTCGGAGTGCATCGCGTGCTCGATCTCGCGGACGCGCCCGTCCAAGTCGGCCCCGGAACCCTCGACCTCGGCCAGCACCTTCCTGGCGTCGGCGGTGCGGCCGACGGAGACCAGGAAGCGCGGGGACTCCGGGATGACGAAGGACAGCAGCCCGTAGAGGACGGCCGGGACGACCATGACGCCCAGCATCCACTGCCACGCCTCCAGGCCGCCGATGTCGCCGCGCTGGTTGCCGTCGGCGAGGTTGAGGATGCCCCAGTTGACGAGCTGGGAGATGGCGATGCCGATGACGATGGCGGCCTGCTGGAAGGAGGCGAGCCGGCCGCGGTAGGCGGGCGGGGAGACCTCGGCGATGTAGGCGGGACCGATGACGGAGGCCATGCCGATGCCGAAGCCGCCGATCACCCGCCACATGGCGAGGTCCCAGAGGGCGAACGGCAGGGCCGAGCCGATGGCGCTGGCGGTGAAGAGGACGGCCGCGATCTGCATGCAGCGGATTCGGCCGATCCGGTCGGCGAGTCGCCCCGCGGTGGCGGCGCCGATGGCACAGCCGATCAGCGCGGCGGCGATCACCTGGGCGAGCGCCTCCGAGCCGACGTCGAAGCGTTCCCGGATGGCGACGACGGCGCCGTTGATGACGGAGCTGTCGTACCCGAAGAGGAAGCCGCCCATGGCAGCGGCCGCGGTGATGAAGATGACGTGGCCGAGGTGGTCGGGCTGGGGCGAGGATCCGCCGCCGGACGCCGGGGACTGCGCAGTACTGCTGGTCAAGGTGTGCTCCGTGGGGGTTTCGTCCGTCCTTACAGTGGCGCACAGTTCAAGATCGGGCACCACCCGAAGTCGGGGGACAGCGGAGCGAGCCTATTCGTTCAATTTCTGAAGTCAAGGCCAGGGATGAAGCGCACAGGAAGCACAGAGCGGCCATCAAGAATTCACTTCTTGAACTAAACGCTCGTCAGCGGAGCCGCTGGCTGATGACCTTGGAGACGCCGTCGCCCTGCATCGATACGCCGTAGAGCGCGTCCGCGACCTCCATCGTCCGCTTCTGGTGGGTGATCACGATCAGCTGTGAGCTCTCCTGGAGTTCCTCCATGATCCGGATCAACCGCTGCAGGTTGGTGTCGTCGAGGGCGGCCTCGACCTCGTCCATGACGTAGAACGGGCTGGGGCGCGCCTTGAAGATCGACACCAGCATGGCCACGGCCGTCAGCGAACGCTCGCCGCCGGAGAGCAACGACAGGCGCTTGACCTTCTTGCCCGGCGGGCGGGCCTCCACGTCCACCCCCGTCGTGAGCATGTTGTCCGGGTCGGTCAGCACCAACCTGCCCTCGCCGCCCGGGAACAAGCGCGCGAAGACCCCCTCGAATTCTCGGGCGGTGTCCCGGTAGGCCTCGGTGAACACCTGCTCGACGCGCTCGTCGACCTCCTTCACCACGTGAAGGAGATCGGCCCGTGTCTTACGGAGATCCTCCAACTGCTCGCTGAGGAACGCGTGGCGCTCTTCCAGCGCCGCGAACTCCTCCAGGGCCAGCGGATTGACCTTGCCGAGCTGCTGGTACGCCCGTTCGGCCGCCTTGAACCGCTTCTCCTGCTGCGCCCGGACGAAGGGTCCCGGCCGGTTGCGGGGGTGCTCGGGGTCCTGCGGGAGCTCCTCGCCGTCCGCCGGCGGGGACGGGGGCACCGGCTGGTCCGGACCGTACTCGGCCACGAGCGCACGGGACTCCATGCCGAACTCCTCCAGTGCCTTGGCCTCCAGGGCCTCGATGCGCAGCCGCTGCTCGGCGCCGAGGACTTCCCCGCGGTGAACGGAGTCGGTGAGTTTGTCGAGCTCGCCCTTCAGGTCGCGGCCGTCGTTGCGCGCGTCGGTGAGCTCGCGCTCACGCAGCCCCTTGGCCCGCTCGGCCAGGGCCCGCTCCTCATCGGCCCTGCCCAGCGAGACCTCCACATGGGCGAGGAGCTGGCGGGCCCCCTCGGCCACCGCGCGGGCCACATCCGCCTCGTGGCGCCGACGGGCCCGGCGGCGCTCGGCGCGGGCCCGGGCCTCGCGTTCGGCGCGGGCCGCCCGGTCGAGGGAATCGGCCCGGCCGGCGAGTCCCTTGACCCGCTCCTCGTGGGTGCGCAGCTGGAGCCGGGCCTCCATCTCGGTCTGGCGGGCGTTGGCCCCGTCGGCGGCGAGCCGGTCCCGGCGGGAACCGTCGGGCTCCTCCTCCACCGGCATCTCCTCGGCCACGGCGAGCCGCTCCGCGCACTCCTCGACCTCGGTCAGCGCCTGCTCCAGGGCGTCCTGGGCCTTGGCCGCGGCGGCGGCGCCCCGCTCGGCCTCGCCGGCCGCGCCCTTCGCCTGCCCGGCGAGCCGCCCGAGCTGCTGAGCCACCCCGGCACGGGCCTGCTCCGCGGCCCGCCGCCGCTCGGCGAGTTCCTCGACCAGGGCGGCCGCGTCCTGCCGCCGGGACTGCGCGGCGGCCTGCGCGGCGGCAAGCTCCGTGCACCGCCCGCCCAGTACGGCCAGCTCCGCCGCAGCCTCGTCGACGGCGGCCTGCACCTCGATCAGGCTGGGCGCTCCGGCGGATCCGCCCTGCGCGAGGTGCGCACCGAGGAGGTCGCCCCCGACGGTCACGGCCACCGCGTCGGGGCGCCGCGCGACCAGCGCCTCGGCCTCGTCGAGCGTGTCGACGACGACGTGGTCGCGCAGCACCCATGCCAGCGCCCGCTGCACCTCGGCGTCCCCGGACACCAGCGCGGCGACCGGTACGGGCGCGGTCACCGCGTCCGAAGCGGGGGCCTGGTGGGGCACCCCCGCCCCGTCCGGCACGGACGCGTGCCCGCCGCCCCCGCCCGCGCGGGCCGCGGGGACGGGCCCCGGGCCGCACTCCTCGTCGACGGCCTCCGCCGCAGCCGTCGGCGTCACCCGTGCGCCCGGTCCGGGACGGCCCCCGTCGGCGCCGGCAGCGCCGAGCCCGCCGCCCCGGCCCGGCCGGAGGGCGGCACCGCCCGCACCCGGGAGGGCAGCACCGTCCGGCACTCCGGGACCCTCGGTCCCGCCCGGTAGGACGGCCGGTGGGGCGATCAGGAGCGTGGCACGCCCCGCGTCCGCGTCGCGCAGGTGGCGGATGGCCCCGGCCGCCGCCGACGGGGAGGCCACGGCCAGCGCGTCCGCCGCCGAGCCCAGCGCGGCGGCCACGGCGGCTTCGTACCCCGGGGTCACCGTCAGCCGCTGCGCGGCCGGCCCGAGCACGCCGGCCAGCCGCTCCCGGGCCGCGAGCAGCGCTCCGGTGCCGTCCTTGCGACGCAGCCCCAGGGCCAGCGCGTCCCGCCGGGCCGACACCGCCGCCCGGGACCGCTCCGCCGCCGCCAGCGCCTCGCGCGCGGCGCCGAGCGCGGCTTCGGCCTCCTTCAGCTCTGCCCGCGCCGCCTCGTGGTCCGTCTCCGCCGACGGGTCGTCGAGCCCGCCGACCTCCTCCGCCAGTGCCTCGTACTCGGCCTGCGCGGCTTCGGCCCGGCGCTGCGCCTCGTCCCGGGCCAGGGCGAGCCGGTCGATCTCCGCCTGGGCCGCCCCGGCCCGCGAACGGGCCGCGCCGAGCCGCCCGGTCAACCGGGCCAGCCCCTCGCGCCGGTCGGCGATGGCCCGCGCGGCGTCCCGCAGTCTGCGCTCCTCCTCGGCCAGCTCCCGCTCCAGCTCGGCACGGTGCCCGGTGGTGTCCTCCAGGGCCCGCGAGGCCGCCTCCAGAGCGGCCGTCAGCTCCGCCTCCTGCTCGCGGATCCGCTCGGCCTCCCGCTCCAGGTCCTCGGGGTCGCGGCCCCGGCGCTCCTCCTCCACGGGCGCCGTCGCGCTCTTGATCCGCGCGTCGGCGAGGGACGCGGTGCCCCGTACCCGTTCGGCGAGCTGCGACAGCTCGTACCAGGTCTGCTGCGCCCGCTGGAGCCGCGGCGCGAGTTCCCTGACCGCCTGCTCCAGTTCGGCCTCGCGCCGCAGTGCGTCCGCGAGGCGGGCTTCGGCGGCCTCCTTGCGCTCCTTCAGTGCCGCTTCGTCCGCGATCTCCGCTGCGAGCGCCCGCCGCAGGGCGACCAGGTCGTCGGCGAGCAGGCGCAGCCGCGCGTCGCGCAGGTCGGCCTGGATCACGGCCGCCCGTCGGGCGACCGCCGCCTGCCGCCCCAGGGGCTTGAGCTGCCTGCGCAGTTCGTCGCCGAGGTCCTGCACACGGGCGAGGTTGGCCTGCATCGCATCGAGCTTCCGCAGCGCCTTCTCCTTGCGCTTGCGGTGCTTCAGTACGCCCGCCGCCTCCTCGATGAAGGCGCGGCGGCCCATGGGGTCGGCGTGCAGGACGGAGTCCAGCTGGCCCTGGCCGACGATGACGTGCATCTCGCGGCCGATACCGGAGTCGGAGAGCAGCTCCTGGATGTCGAGCAGTCGGCAGGTGTCACCGTTGATCTGGTACTCGCTGCTGCCGCCGCGGAACATGATCCGGGTGATGGTGACTTCGGCGTAGTCGATGGGCAGCGCGCCGTCGGAGTTGTCGATCGTCAGAGAGACCTCGGCACGCCCGAGCGGCGGGCGGCCGGTGGTCCCGGCGAAGATGACGTCCTCCATCTTCCCGCCGCGCAGGGACTTGGCCCCCTGTTCGCCCATGACCCAGGACAGCGCGTCGACGACGTTGGACTTGCCCGAGCCGTTCGGACCCACGACGCAGGTGATGCCGGGTTCGAAGCGCAGGGTGGTGGCCGAGGCGAAGGACTTGAAGCCACGCAGGGTCAGGGACTTGAGGTGCACGCCGCCGGACTCTACCTTTCACGTTCGGTTTCACCCGTGAAGGTGCGGGGCACGGCTGACGTCGAAGGCATCAGGCCCCCCGCCCGGCCCTGTGGTCCCTGATGCGGAGCCCAAAGGAAGAAGGGACGCCGAAGCGTCCCTTGCAGATCATGCCGGGCTGGATTCGAGCGACGAGTGAGCGCGGATCAGGTGAGCGCAGGCTCCGCCTGGGGTACGTCGATGTCGATGCTGTCCAGCAGCGAGTCTCCGTCGTGCTGAGCGGCGGCCGCGTTCAGCGCGTCATTTTCGGACTGAATCCGTACGAGCTCGGACTCGAGGTCCTGGACGCGCTGCTGAAGCCGTCGCATCTCGGCGAGGAGTCGCGGGTCGGAACCGCCGACGTAACCGAGAAGCGCCTTTGCCATGATGGATGGTCCTCCACACTGAGTGACCGACCGAAGCGGTGTGGGTCGTGAGGGAATCGCACCCGCGGATGTCCGGCAGCGACGGTCAGTCACTGCGCTTACTACTGCCAGCACTGCCAAACAGCTCAGGTGCGCGGGGCTTCCAGCGTCTCACCAAAAAGTTTGACGGTCAACACGATCACGCCCCGTATCGGCGGGCAGCCCGGCCCTCGCA
This sequence comes from Streptomyces sp. NPDC058880, assembly GCF_042742535.1. Taxonomy (NCBI): domain Bacteria; kingdom Bacillati; phylum Actinomycetota; class Actinomycetes; order Kitasatosporales; family Streptomycetaceae; genus Streptomyces; species Streptomyces sp. NPDC058880. Next base: position 39,522 of record NZ_JBHYMC010000041.1, on the reverse strand, counting down.
AGGGGCGTGGAGATCATCCTTGTCTCCGAGCCTTCCATGGATCGCCGCCGCCGGCAACGCGTCGACGGCGAATGCCCAGTTCCGACCGGGTCCGGGCGATCAGAGATGTGATGAGTTCATGATCAGTCGATCCCTCACCGCATCCCGAACCCGTCGTAGCCACCGCGCGGTGTGCCCCAGATCTCTGTCACCCCGTCCACCCGGCCGGGCGTGTCGGGGGAGCGCAGCCAGTCCAGCAGCCGGTGGCAATTCTCACGTTGACCTTCGGCCACCACCTGCACCCGCCCGTCGTCGAGGTTGAGGGCGAAGCCGACCATCCCGCCGATCTCCATGGCGTTCTCCCTGGTGAACCAGCGGAATCCCACTCCCTGCACCCGGCCGCGCACCCAGGCGGTCAGGCGGACGTCTTCATTCATGCGTGAACGCTAACCGGGCGCGAACTTTCCGGTCACATCGCCCCCAGGGCCCCATGGCGTACAGTCGCGCACCAATGAACTCACCCATTTGGGTGGGTAAGGGACGATCTTGATCCGGCCAGGAAGGGCACGACACCGATGGGACGTCACGGACTCCACGCCGCGCCGCGCCGCGGCGGCAAGCACGGCACCGCCCTGCGCACCGGCCTGCTGGGGGTCTCGGTGGCCGTCGCCCTCGGCACCGCGGCCGTCACCACCGGCATGGTGCCGGTCGGCGCCTCGTTCCCCTATGTGGGTGTCAGCGGTACGGAAGCCACCGCCGCGAAGTCCGGCGCGGCCCAGGCCGCGCCGGACCCCGACGCCCCTTCCGTGATCGACCGGCAGGGCGGCCTCGCGAGCCTGTCCGGCCGCGGCGCGGCGACCAGCGGCGCACCCACCGCCCCCGCGACCCCGGCTGCCCCATCCTCCGCACCGGCCTCGCCCTCCCCTTCAGACTCACCCTCGGTTTCGGCACCGCCGACCCGCTCCGAGCCTGCTCCGCCGAAGGCCTCCTCCGGCGCCACCCCGCCGTCCGCCTCGCCGAGCACCACAGGCCGGACCCCGGCCGCACCGACGCCCGCCCCGGAGCGGACCCAGGCGCCGGCACCCGCCGCGCCGACCCCGACCCCCACCCCGACGGCGACCGCGCAGGCACCCACGGCGCCGGCGCCCGCAGCCACCGCGACCCGGCCGAGCCTCGACACCCACTCCGCCGAGGAGGCGGCCGTGGTGACCCTGGTGAACGAGGAGCGCGCCCGGGCGGGCTGCGGCCCGGTCCGCGCCAACCCACCACTGGCGGCCCTGGCCGGCGCCTTTAGCCAGGACATGGCCAACCGCGGCTTCTTCGGCCACGAGGACCCCGACGGCGACACCCCCTGGGACCGCGCCACCGCGGCAGGCCTCTCGGGCCTCGGCGGCGAGAACATAGCCCGCGGCCAGGGCGACGCGGAGTCCGTGATGAACGCCTGGATGAACAGCCCGGAGCACAGGGCGAACATCCTCAACTGCGAGTTCCGCACGCTGGGTGTCGGCGCCCACTTCGCCGCCGGCGGGCCTTGGTGGACCCAGGACTTCGGCCTCTGACCCGACCCTGCGAGGCGGGACGGCGGGGCGGCCGGCTCCGGGGGGATCAGGCCTCCGGGGGGATCAGACGGACGCGGCGGCCAGGGCCGCGCGGCCCGCGACGACGACGCGGGTGTGCTCGGCCACCCGGCGGCCCAGGTGCTCCGCGGTCGCGATGTCGGCCTTGTGGACGGCGTCCGCACCCTCGTCGGAGTTGGACTGGGCGGCCGCGCCGGAGAAGAAGCCCAGGCGGTTGAGGTCGTTCTCGGAGGCCGTGCTGGCGTTCCAGCCCGGCTTCAGACCCAGGTTGACCCAGTTCATGCCGTGCTGTGCGGCCAGCACCTGGAAGAACTGCAGCGTGTGCAGCTTGTCGCCGCTCTTCGAGGCGGAGTTGGTGAAGCCCGCCGCGAGCTTGTCCTGCCAGGCGTCACCGAACCAGCGCTTCGAGGAGGCCTCGGCGAAGACGTGGAAGGCACCCGAAGCGGTGCCCATGTACGTCGGGGAACCGAAGACGATCGCGTCGGAGGCGTCGAGCAGCTCCCACTGCGCGTCGTCGATCTCGTCGACCTTGATCAGGTGGACGGTCGCCCCGGCCTCGACGGCGCCGTTGCGGACCGCCTCGGCGACGACGGCGGTGTGGCCGTAGCCGGAGTGGTAGGCGATCGCGACGACGGGGGTGTGCGTGGTACCGGACAAGGCTGATCTCTCCTTCGGAAAGGCGTCCGCCGCAGCACGGGACGTGCCGCGACGGAAGAAGAGAATCACTAACTTTCAGAAAGCGCAACCTGCCAGTTAGCGCTGGCTGCGGGTACGCTTGTCCCATGGAGACCCCTGTCTGTACCGAAGCCGAGCACGGCGACCTGCCGTTCGACGTGTTCGCCCGCTCCTGCCCGTCCCGCGAGACGCTGGAACACGTCACCGGCCGCTGGGGCAGCCTCACCGTGGGCGCCCTGCGCGAGGGACCGGTCCGCTTCAACGAGCTGCGCCGCCGGGTGGAGGGCGTGAGCGAGAAGATGCTGTCGCAGACCCTGCACGCGCTGGAGCGCGACGGAATCGTCCACCGCGAGGCCCAGCCGACCAACCCGCCGCGCGTGGACTACGAACTGACCCCCCTCGGCGTCGAGGTGGCCGACCGCCTCCTGGCCCTCATCCACCACCTGGAGGGGAGCATGCCGGCGGTGCTGTCCGCCCGCGACTCCTACGACGCGGCTCGCGGCGGGCGCTGACAGCGCGGGCAGAAGTAGCTCGACCTGTTCATCCAGGGCCTGCGCCGCATCGGGGTGCCACAGCGGCGGCAGGGTTCGTCCTCGCGTCCGTAGGCGTCGAGCGACCGATCGAAGTACCCCGACTGCCCGTTCACGTTGACGTACAGGCTGTCGAAACTCGTGCCTCCCACGGCGAGGGCCGCGTTCATGACGTCGCGGACGTGCCCGAGGAGTTCCGTGCTCCGGGGGCGCGTGAGGTTCGCCGTCGGGCGCTCGTAGTGCAGCTTCGAGCGCCACAGCGCCTCGTCCGCGTAGATGTTGCCGACCCCACTGATCAGCGACTGGTCCAGCAGCGCCCGCTTGACGGTGGTCCGCCTGGCGCGCAGCGCGAGGTGGTAGGCCGCCTCGTCGAACAGCGGGTCCAGGGGATCGCGCGCGATGTGCGCGATGACGTCGGGCAGACCCTCGGCGCTGTCGGCGACGGTCTCGTGCAGCGACAGACCGCCGAAGGTCCGCTGGTCCACGAAGCGCAGCTCCGTCCCGGCGTCGTCCCCGAAGCGCAGCCGGATCCGCAGGTGCTTCTCGTCGGGAGCGTCCTCGGGCTGGACGAGCAACTGGCCGCTCATGCCCAGATGCCCGAGCACCGACAGGTCGCGCCCCGCCAGCGGCAGCCACAGGTACTTCCCGCGCCGCTGCGGCACCCCGAGGGTCTCCCCCCTCAGGCGGGCCGCGAAGTCGGCACCGCCGCCCGGATGGCGCCTCACCGCACGCGGGTGCAGGACCTCGACGGCCTCGACGGTCCGTCCGGCGACCCAGCGCTCCAGCCCCCGCCGTACGACTTCGACTTCGGGCAGCTCAGGCACGGGGAACCTCCGGTGGATGCGGATCTGGGCGCTGCCGCGAGCGTACCGGCCGTCCGGGAACGGCAACGCCCGCCCCTGCAGCGCAGGGGCGGGCGAGGAGATGCCCGAAGGAAGGTCAGGCGTCCGGCGCCGGATCGGCGGGCGTCGGCGCTCCGCCGTCCGCGGCCTCGGCCGGAGCCGGGCCCTGTGCCGGAGCGGCGGCCGCTGCCGCCGCGGCCCGCTCGTCCGCCGCAGCGCGGATCCCGCGCCATGCGGACTCCGCGGCCTGCTGTTCCGCTTCCTTCTTGCTGCGGCCGGTGCCGGTGCCGTACGAGACACCACCGACGCGGGCGGCAGCAGTGAAGGTCTTCTCGTGGTCCGGACCGGTCTCGGTGACCAGGTACTCCGGCACGCCAAGACCTTCGGCCGCCGTGAGCTCCTGGAGGCTGGTCTTCCAGTCCAGGCCGGCCCCGAGGTTCGAGGACTTCTCGATGAGCGGGTCGAAGAGCCGGTGGACCAGCTCCGAGGCCGCGTCGAGACCCTGGTCGAGGTAGACCGCGCCGATGACCGCTTCAAGGGTGTCGGCGAGGATGGAGGCCTTGTCCCGGCCGCCCGTGCCCTCTTCGCCCCGGCCGAGCCGGATGAAGGAGCCGAGGTCGAGGCCGCGCCCGACTTCCGCCAGTGCGCGCGAGTTGACCACCGCGGCCCGAAGCTTGGCCAGCTGGCCTTCGGGGAGGTCCGGGTGGGTCGTGTACAGCGTGTCCGTGACCACCAGGCCCAGCACGGAGTCCCCGAGGAACTCCAGGCGTTCGTTGGTGGGCAGGCCGCCGTTCTCGTACGCGTACGAGCGGTGGGTCAGTGCACGCACCAGAAGGGCGGACTCGAGTCGGTACCCGAGCCGCCCTTCCAGAAGCGTGTGGGACGAGGCCGCGTTGTTACTGTCTGCCTGCTTCTCAGCTTTGGACAGCTCAGACATTGCGCCTCTCACCAGCCGCTCAGACCTCGAGGACCTGGCGCTTGTTGTAGGTGCCGCAGCTCGGGCACGCGATGTGCTGGAGCTTCGGCTCCTGGCAACGCTCACACGAAACCAGGGTGGGGACCGCAGCCTTCCACTGCGACCGGCGGTGGCGCGTGTTGCTGCGCGACATCTTCCGCTTCGGAACAGCCACGGCTACTTCTCCTGCTTCTCGGCGGCGCTCTGAACGTCGTCAGATGCAGTGCCGCTCATGTTGTCCTTCTCGCCGTCCTGATCGGTAACGACGAGTTCCTGCAAAGCCGCCCAACGGATGTCGACGGCGTCGTGGTGGTGGTCCGGGTCGTCGTTGAGGCTGAGCCCGCAATCGGGGCACAGTCCCAGACAGTCCTCCCGGCACACCGGCTGCATCGGCAGTGCGAGCACCACCGCATCACGCAGCACGGGTTCGAGGTCGAACAATCCGTCCTCGAGGAAGAGCGTGTCCTCGTCGTCCTCGGCGTCGTCGGCCGGCTCCGCTTTGGCGCGGCCCCGGTCGTCGGCGTCAGGGTACGAGAACATCTCCTGGAAGTCCGCCTTGAGCTCGCGCCCGACGGCCTCCAGACACCTTACGCACTCCCCCGTCGCCGATGCACGGACGGTGCCTGTGACAAGCACCCCTTCCATGACCGACTCAAGGCGGAGGCTGAGCTTCACCGGAGCGCCTTCCGGCACTCCGATCACGCCGGCCAGACCAAGGTCCGCCGGTGCGTCGATCTCACGGGACAGCCGCTGCATGGCACCAGGACGCCGACCCAGCTCGTGCGTGTCGAACACGAGGGGGTTGCGGTGGTCGAGGCGGGTATTCAGGGCCGTTCCTGCTTTCACAGATCGCTGAAGATCAAAGATTCCGCCGCTCAAGGGCAGCATGGATCGCGACGCATACGCGCGACCGAACAGCCAGGATACCCGGACCGGGGCCGTGCGCCCAATCCGGTGTCAGCGGCCCTGTTCGTACTGGCGCAGCTGATCCAGGTTGATCATGCTCGTGTCGAAGAAGCTGGTCTCATCGAGCGAGGGCTGCTGGGCCTGCTGCTCGGCCTGCTGGTGCTGCTGGTGCTGCGGCTGGTGATAGGCGGCGTACGGGTCGGGCTGCTGCTGGTAGGCGGCGTACGGGTCCGGCTGCTGCTGGTAGCCCGCGTACGGGTCCGGGTAGGGCGCGGCATAGGCCGCCGCGGTGGAGCCGGTGCCCGCACCAGGGTAGGCGTCCTGCTGCTGGGCGGCGGGCTGCTGGTAGCCGTACGCGTCGTAGGGGGACTCCGGCTGGGCCGGTACGGGCGGCTGCACGTGAGCGGGCTCCGGCTCCGCGAGGCCCGCCAGGAAGTCGGAGTCGCTCGCCGAGCGGGACGGCTGGCCCGCGGCCGCGTCCTGGGCCGCCATGTGCACGCCCAGGTCGTCCGTCGGGACCCGGCCGAGCAGCTTCTGGCGGCCGCGGCCCACGGCCTCCAGGGTCTTGGAGAGCACCGCTTCGAAGGTCGCCAGCTTGGTGTCCACGTACGCGTCCGCCTGCTGCCGCTGCGTCTCGGGGTCGTGGCTGCGCTCGGGGGCGTCCGCGTCCGGGTAGCCGTCCTCGTCCAGACCCGGGCCGCGGCCCAGCAGCTTCTCCCGGCCCCGGTCCACCGAGCCGATCGTCTTGGTCAGCACGACCTCGAAGTTCGCGAGCTTGCTGTCGACGTAGTCGTCGGCTTCAGCCCGGATCTCCTCGGCCTCCCGGCGGGCCTCCTCCACGATGCGGTCGGCCTCGGCCTGCGAGCGCCGCGCGATCTCGGTGTCGGCGATCAGCGATCCGCGCTGGTCGTGGGCCGCGTCGATGATCCGCTCCGCCTCCCGGCGGGCCTCCTCCACCATCTGCTCCCGGCCGCCGAGCAGCTCCTGGGCCTGCGCGAGCGAGCCGGGGAGCGCCTGGCGCACCTCTTCGAGCTGGGCGAGCAGCTCGGCGCGGTTGATCACGCAGGAGGCGGACATCGGCATGGACCGGGCGCCGCCGACGGCTGCGACGATCTCGTCGAGCTTCTTCTGCACGTCCATGGGGGCTCGCACTCTCTCGGCCTCAGGCGGTTCCCGAGACGGACGGGTCGACTGTAAGGCCAGCGGGCGGGCCCCCGACACCGGCTGACGCTTCGTCAGCAGATCAGCGCTCGCGCAGCCGCTCCAGGAGCGCCGCGTGCACGTGTGCCGGCAGCAGGTGGGCGACGTCTCCACCCCAGGCCGCCACTTCCTTAACCAGCGAGGAGGACAGGAAGCTGTAGGAGGGAATGGTCGGGACGAACAGTGTCTCGACGCCCGACAGCCCCAGGTTCATCTGGGCCATCTGGAGCTCGTAGTCGAAGTCGCTGACCGCGCGCAGGCCCTTGACGATGGCCGGGATGTCCCGCTGCTTGCAGAAGTCGACGAGCAGTCCCCGGAAGGCCTCCACCTGGACGTTTCCGTAGTCCACCGTCGCCTCGCGGATCAGCTCGATCCGCTCCTCGACCGTGAACAGGCCCTTCTTCGACTCGTTGATCCCCACGGCGACGTGCACGACGTCGTACAGCCTGGAGGCGCGTCCGATGATGTCGAGGTGTCCGTTGTGGATGGGGTCGAAGGACCCCGGACAGACGGCGCGGCGCAACTGAACTCCCTCGTTCATGAGTCTTCGCGGGTGAAGGCGGCGCGGCCGTACCACAGGGTGCCCTCGCCGTACGTCCGCGACCGGAGCGGCTCGAAGCCCTCGGGCCACGGAAAGGCGCCGCTCCTCGTGCTGCGCTCCACGGTGACGAGCGCGCCGTCCGTGATCCAGCCATTGGACCGGAGTGTGAGCAGGATCTCCCGCAGGTCCGCGCTGTCCACCGCGTACGGCGGGTCCAGGAAGACGACGTCGTACGGGTCCCCGCCCGCGCGAGCGGCCACGATCTGCTCGGCCCTGCCGGCCCGGAACTCGGCCCCGGGCAGGCCCAGCGTCCTGATGTTGTCGCGGATCGCCTTGGCGGCCTTCGGGTCCGACTCGACCAGGAAGGCGTGGTCCGCGCCTCGGGAGAGGGCTTCCAGGCCGACGGCGCCGGAGCCGCCGTACAGGTCGAGCACCCGTGCCCCTTCGACTCCGTGCAGCGACTCCCAGGTGGAGAAGAGGCCTTCGCGCATCCGGTCCGAGGTCGGCCGGGTGCCGGTGCCGGGGGGCACGGCCAGCCGTCGCCCGCCGGCGCTGCCGGCGATCACGCGGGTCATCTGGGGTCCTTCGGTACGGCGGCAGGGGCAGCCGGGCGGTCCGCCGCGGCACTCCAACGATAGGTCGTACCGCTCAGCCCTTCTCCAGGTACCGCTCGCGCTCGGTGTCGAGGAGGGCGTCCAGCGCGGTCCGCAGGCCCGGCAGCCGCTCCAGAGCGGGGTCCGCGGCCACCACCCGGGTGGCTTCGTCCCGGGCCTGGGCGATGACCTCCTCGTCGTCGATGACGGCGAGCATGCGCAGCGAGGAGCGAACCCCCGACTGGGCCTGGCCCAGGACGTCGCCCTCGCGGCGCTGTTCGAGGTCGATCCGGGAGAGCTCGAAGCCGTCGAGGGTGGCGGCGACAGCGGCCAGCCTGGCCCGGGCGGGGCTCGCCTCGTGCATCTCGCTGACCAGCAGGCACAGGCCGGGGGCGGAGCCGCGTCCGACGCGACCGCGCAGCTGGTGGAGCTGGGAGACGCCGAACCGGTCCGCGTCCATGATCACCATGACGGTGGCGTTGGGGACGTTCACGCCGACCTCGATGACGGTGGTGGCGACCAGCACCTTCACCTCGCCGGCCGTGAACCGGCGCATGACGTCGTCCTTGTCGGCGGGGTCCATCCGGCCGTGCAGCACCTCGACGCTCAGGCCGGCCAGCGGGCCCTGGCCGAGCTGCTCGGCGATCTCCAGGACGGCGAGCGGCGGCCTCCGGTCGGCGTCGTCCGCGGCCTGCTTCTTCCTGGGGTCGTCCTCCCCGTCCCCGATGCGCGGGCAGACCACGTACGCCTGGTGGCCCTTCTCCACCTCCTCGCGGACCCGCTCCCAGGCCCGGGCGAGGAAGTGCGGCTTGTCCTTGGCCGGCACCACATGGGTGGCGATCGGCGAGCGCCCGGCGGGCAACTGGTCGAGGACGGAGGTCTCCAGGTCGCCGAAGACGGTCATGGCGACGGTGCGCGGGATCGGGGTGGCGGTCATCACCAGCAGGTGCGGTGGCTGCTTGCCCTTGGAGCGCAGCGCGTCGCGCTGCTCCACGCCGAAGCGGTGCTGCTCGTCCACGACGACCAGGCCGAGGTCGTCGAACCGCACTTTGTCCTCGATCAGCGCGTGCGTGCCGATGACGATCCCGGCCTCCTTGGTGACCAGGTCGAGCAGGGCCTGCCGGCGTGCCGGCATCCCCATCGACCCGGTGAGCAGCACGACCTTGGTGCTCTGTTCGCAGCCGCCGAGCATGCCGCCTTCGGCCAGTCCGCCCATCATCTCGACGATGGAGCGGTGGTGCTGCTGGGCGAGCACCTCGGTGGGCGCGAGCATCGCCGCCTGCCCGCCGGAGTCCACGACGGCCAGCATCGCCCGCAGGGCCACCATCGTGTTGTGCGTCACGGTGAAGTGGTCCGTCACGTACGCGTGGCTCGGATGCTCGACCCGGATGCACTGCACCGGCTTGGGGCCCACGTGCTCCACGGCCCGGATGGCGCGCCGCCGAATGCCGGACTCCGGCCGCGGCCGCATGCGGGCCACCTCGCGTCGCAGCCGGAACGGCTCGAACTCGTCGGGCAGCGCCACGGAGACGCCGGACACCGCCTCACCGGGCAGCACCCGGGCATCTCCGCCGAGGGAGCGCACGAGCCAGGCCACGTCCTGTGCCAACCGGAGGGAGGCGGAGCGGAACGAGATGCCCGCTCCGTCCGCTTGTACCGTCCCGTCCGCGTCCATGAGGCCTTGCACGACCGCAAGGCGGTCCTTGACCGGTGCGTTCTTGTAGACGTCCGGAACGAAGATGTCGTGCGGGGCCACGCCCCGCAGCCCCAGGTCCCGTACCGCCCGGCCGACCGGACCGGGCCCGGCGGCCGCCTCGTGGTGCGGGGCGAGCGCGGCCTCGGCCGCCGCCAGGATCTCCCGGTCCGCGGTGGACAGGTCCAGGTCGTGCCGGAAGGAGCCGGCTCCGAGGAGCACGCCCGTCAGGTAGGGATCGAGGGGCCGGCGGTCACCGTTCCCGAGATCCACGGGAACGGCCACCGGCAGGTACCACCTGGCAGAACCGTCGGCCTCGTGGAGGTCCGCCCTGATCTCCCTCGTGGTCAGCACCGCGGGTTCCTGGCCGCGGCGCCATCCGCGGCTCGTGCCGACGATCCACAGGTGTTCGTCGTCGCACTCGACAGTGCTCCCGTCCGAGAGCACCACCCGCCACACCTCGCGCTCCCCCTGCGGGAAGACTGCCCCCACGCGGGCGGTCTCACCGGATGGCACCACCACCTCGTCCCCCACCCCGATGTCTCCCATCGGCCGGAAACCCGTGGGGGTGAGCACCAGTGAATCGAGGGGCTGGGCCTTGCCCGAGCCGACCTCGCCCTGGAGGAGGCGGTGCATGGGGTGGCTGGTGGCGAGGTCGTCGAAGATCTCCTTCGAGACCTTCTGCTGGCCCTCGGTGAGGGTGAAGGGCAGGGTGGCGTCGAAGGCGTCGAGCAGGCCGCCGGGGGCGGGGCGGCGCGGTACGGCCGGGAGCTGGGCGTCGGCGTGGCGGCGGCGGGCCAGGGCGACCTGGAGGACGAAGGCCTCGTCCCACTTCAGTCGCTGCCGGGCGTCCTCGATGTCGGCCTTGGCGGCCGGCCGGTGAATCTTCAGCAGGGCTTCGGGGAGCGGGAGCAGCCCGCGGCCCTCGCGCAGGGCGGGCGGCAGCGGGTCGACGACCTCCCTGGCGCTGGGCAGCACGGCGTCCACGCATTTGGCGATCTTCCAGGATTCCAGCTTCGCGCAGGCCGGGTAGATCGGGATCAGCTGGTTGGCGAAGGCGGTGGCGGCGTCCCGGTCGGAGGCGTCCGCGCCGAGCGGTTCGTACGCCGGGTGCGCGAGTTGGAGCTTGCGGTTGAACAGGGAGACCTTGCCGGCGAACATCGCGCGGCTGCCCGGGAGCAGTTCCTTGTGCGGCTTGTGGACGCCGGCGCCGAAGAAGACCAGCTGGAGCCGGCCGCTGCCGTCGGTGATGGTCACCTCCAGCCGCTTGCCCCGGCCCCCGTTGAAGGTCAGGACGCGGGCGTCGGCGACCTGCGCGACAACGGTCACGTGCTCGTCGATCTGGCCGGCGAGCTCGGCCAGCGGGGTCAGCTCGCCGCGCTCGGCGTACCGCCTCGGGTAGTGGTGGAGCAGGTCCAGGGCCGTGTGCAGGCCGAGCTGCTCGGCCAGCACCTTGGCGGTGGCGGGACCGAGTGTCTTCTTGAGGTCTTCGTCGAGCGCGGGCACGTGTTCCATTGCACACCATGGCGCTGACAAGCCCGCTATTCCACCCCGATGAGGAGCGGCGCCGAGTACCGACCGCCCCGGTAGGTGACGGTGTCCACCGCCAGGTGCCCGGACTGCACGTGGGCCTGGAGGTGTTCGGCGACGGCGTCCGGCACCTCCGGACCGAGGACCAGGGTGACGAGTTCGCCGCCGGAGCCGAGCATCCGGTCCAGCACCGCCACGGCGGTCTCGGCCAGGCCCGCTCCGATCACGGCGACGTCGCCGTCGATCAGACCGAGCACGTCTCCGGCCTGGCAGATACCGGCCGAGGTGAAGGACTGGCGTTCGGCGACGGCCAGTTCCCCGTAGCGGGTGGCGCCGGCGGCCGCGGTCATGGCGACCACGTCCTCGTCGAAGCTGCCCTGCGGGTCGTGCACGGCGAGCGCGGCCAGGCCCTGGACGGCGGAGCGGGTGGGGATCACCGCGACGCGCACGCCCTCGGCACGGGCCTGTTCGGCGGCGGTGGCCGCGGCCGCGCGCAGTTCCGCGCGGCCCGGCAGGAGCACCACCTCGCGGGCGTGGGCGCGGCGTACGGCGTCGAGGAGCTCGGCAGCGGCCGGGACCTCGCCGGGGCGCACGAGCACGGTGGTCGCGCCGGCCCCGGCGCACAGGTCCACCAGTCCCTCGCCGGGGACCAGGGCAACCACGGCGCGCTGGGCGCGCTCGCCGCGGCCGCGGCGGCGCTCGTCGCCGAAGTGCGTGATCCGGATCCGGTAGGGCCGTCCGGCGACGACCCCGGCCTCCACGGCCGCACCGGGGTCGTCGACGTGGACGTGGACGTTCCACAGCCCGTCGCCGCCGACGACGACCAGAGAGTCGCCGAGGCCGTCGAGCTGTGCGCGCAGTTCCGCGACCGCCGCGTCCGAGGCCTCCAGCAGGTAGATCACCTCGTACGCGGGCCCGTCCTCGTGCTGTTCGCAGGGGTCGGTCGGCCGCGGGCCGGACACCGCGGGCCGGCCGGCCGCCGGTTCGGCGGCCGGCTCCTGGCCGGACAGGGCCTGCCAGAGGGCGCCGAGCACGGCGACCAGTCCGCAGCCTCCGGCGTCGACCACCCCGGCCCGGCCCAGCGCGGCGAGCTGCCCGGGGGTCTCGGCGAGTGCGGCGCGGGCGCCGTCATAGGCGGCGCGGGCCACGTCGGCCGCGGTACCGGCGGCCTCCGAGGCCGCTTCGCCGGCCCGGGCGGCGGCGCCCGCGACGGTGAGCATGGTGCCCTCCACCGGATGGGCGACGGCCGCGTACGCCTCTTCCGCGGCCCGGCTGAGTGCGCGGGCGAGCAGCCCGCCGGGGCCGGTCCGCCCGTCTCCGGGCTCGGCCTCGGGCTCGGCGCCGAGCACGTCGGCCACTCCGCGCAGCAGCTGCGCGAGGATCGTCCCGGAGTTCCCCCGGGCACCGACGAGCGCGCCGTGCGCCCAGGCCCGTACGGCCTCGGACAGGGTGGTCGGCGCCACGGTCCGGCCGGCCGCGTCCCCGAAGGTGTCCGCCAGCGCGCGGTCGGCGGACTCGGCGGTGAGGTAGAGGTTGGTGCCGGTGTCCGCGTCGGCGACCGGGTAGACGTTGATCGCGTCGATGTCCTCGCGGGCCCGCCCCAGCGCGGCCAGGGCGAGCGAGCTCCAGTTGCGCACTGCCTCGGCGTCGAGCTCGTCTGCGGGCTGCGGCTGCGGCTCGTGCGGCACCGGGCGTTCCTCCTTGTGCGGGCCAGGGTTCACCGCAGGGTAACGAAGGACCGCGCTCCCGGGGCCGGGACCGCGGGGCGGGGTTGCCGGCCGCCATGGTAGTTTTCTTGGACGGGCGCAGTCGTTGTATGCTGCTCCGGTTGCCCGATGAGAGTCGGGTCTTTCCCCGGCAAACCACTTCAGACCTCTGATCCGGTGCGCCGGATTCACTGTAATTGCATCTGAAGTCTTTGGAGTGACCTGTGGCTGCCAACTGCGACGTTTGCGCCAAGGGGCCGAGCTTCGGCAACAACATCTCCCACTCGCACCGCCGCACCTCGCGTCGCTGGAACCCGAACATCCAGCGCGTTCGTGCCGTGGTCAATGGGACGCCGAAGCGCCTCAACGCCTGCACCTCGTGCATCAAGGCCGGCAAGGTCTCGCGCTGACGCCCGTCGTAGCGCAGCCCCTTCCGGTTGCCAAGAAGGCCGGTTCACCTCTGGTGAGCCGGCCTTTTGCCTTGTCCGGGGGGTTCCGGAGGCCGCAATCCCGGGGGCCGGGGCAGGATCACCGCAATCGCCAGGCGTGATCCACCGGGCCGATGCCCCCGCCGAGTGCGAAGCCGCCGGCGATGCCGCCCGTCACGTACTCCTTGGCGGCCGTGACGGCTTCCGGGACCGACAGGCCCTTGGCCAGGCCGGCCGCGATGGCGCTGGCGAGGGTGCAGCCCGTCCCGTGGGTGTGCCGGTTGGAGTGCCGAGGAGCGCGCAGCCACCGTTCCGTGGCGCCGTCGGTGAGCAGGTCCACGGCCTCGTCGCCGTGCGCCGCGAGGTGCCCGCCCTTGATCAGCGCCCAGCGGGGTCCGTGGCCGAGGATCGCGTCGGCGGCACGGCGCATGTCGTCCTCGCTCTCCACCACGATGCCGGTGAGCTGGGCGACCTCGTCCAGGTTGGGCGTGGCCACGGTGGCCCGCGGCAGCAGCTCCGTGCGTACGGCGTCCAGCGCTGAGGCGGCGAGCAGGGCGTCCCCGTGCTTGGAGACGCCGACGGGGTCGACGACGGCCGGGGCCGCGGTGTCGGCCAACAACGCGGCCACCGTCTCGACGAGCAGGCTGGAGGAGAGCATGCCGGTCTTCACGGCGTCCACGCCGATGTCGTCCACGACGGCCCGGTACTGGGCCGTGACGGCCTCGGCGGGCAGCTCCCAGGCTCCCCGTACCCCGAGTGAGTTCTGCGCGGTCACGGCGGTCACCACGCTCATGCCGTGCACGCCGAGCGCCAGCATGGTCTTGAGGTCGGCCTGGATGCCCGCGCCGCCGCCGGAGTCCGATCCGGCGACGGTCAGGCACAGCGGCGGTGCCGTGTTCACGTCGTGCCGTCCTGGGCGACCGGGTCGGCTCCGAAGTGGTCCCAGCCGCCGGTGCTGGTCCAGGGCGCGCCGTCGACGGTCACCTGGGGCAGGGCCGAGCGGTTGAGGACCTCGCCGATGACCTTCCAGCGCGCGGGGAGCTTCACGTCGGGCGGGAAGGTCGCCACGATCGCGTGGTCCTCTCCCCCGGTGAGCACCCACTGCAGCGGGTCCACGCCGACGGCCTGGCCGATGTCGTGCATCTGCGTCGGGATGTCGACGGCGGCCGAGCGCAGGTCGATGCGTACCTTGCTGGCCTCGGCGATGTGCCCGAGGTCGGCGATCAGGCCGTCGCTGACGTCGGTCATGGCACTGGCGCCGAGCCCGGCGGCTGCGGGACCGGCGTGGTACGGCGGTTCGGGACGCCGGTGGGCCTCCACGAACGCCCGCGGGGAGCGGAAGCCGCGCGAGAGCACGGCGAAGCCGGCCGCGGACCAGCCGAGCCAGCCGGTGACGGCGACGACGTCGCCGGGCTGGGCGCCGGAGCGCAGGACCGGCTCGTGGTTGCGCAGGTCGCCGAGAGCGGTGATGGAGACGGTGATGGTGTCCCCGCGGACCACGTCCCCGCCGACCACGGCGGCGCCGGCGACCTGGCACTCGTCGCGGATGCCGTCCATGAGCTCGGTGGGCCAGGTGACCGGGAGTTCGGCGGGCACGACGAGGCCGAGCAGCAGCGCGGTCGGCACCGCGCCCATGGCCGCGATGTCCGCCAGGTTCTGCGCGGCGGCCTTGCGGCCGACGTCGTAGGCCGTGGACCAGTCGCGCCGGAAGTGCCGGCCCTCCAGCAGGATGTCGGTGCTCGCCACGACGCGCCGGTCGGGGGCCGACACCACGGCGGCGTCGTCGCCCGGTCCGAGCCGGACCGCCGGGGTGGTGGTGAGCCGTGAGGTGAGCTCCCTGATCAGCCCGAACTCCCCCAGCTCGCCGACAGTGCCCTTCATCGCTGTGCCCCTTCTTGCCCAGTCCGCTTGCGGTCGCGAGCCGTCACAGCTCTGGGTACCGTCAACAGATACGTCAACTTGTGCTCTCCGTACGCCCCGCTGTGCGTGGCGCCGGGCCCGCAGGTCTCCCCGTGGCGCACGGCGACGCGGTACCGTGGCGTCCCTTCTTCCCCCGGCCCTGTCCATCGTGTGGGGTCCACCCGAAGATTAGGGGAAATGATCCTCGTGGCCGCCCTGGAGGTTCCGTGGTACAGGCGTACATCCTCATCCAGACCGAAGTGGGCAAGGCGTCGTTCGTCGCCGAGTCCATCGGCCAGATCCCGGGGGTGATCCAGGCCGAGGACGTGACAGGTCCGTACGACGTGATCGTGCGCGCCCAGGCCGACACCGTGGACGAGCTCGGCCGCATGGTCGTGGCCAAGGTCCAGCAGGTGGAGGGCATCACCCGCACCCTGACCTGTCCGGTGGTCCATCTGTAGCCCCCGTCTACTCTTGGCCGGTGATGTCCCTCCACCGCCGGCCCGTCCGTGTCCTGGCCATGCCCGTCGCCCTGGTCCTGTCCGCCCTGGCCGCATGTACCCCGGGCGACACCGAGGCCCGGGTGGAACCGCCACCCGCACCGCCGGCCGACGTCGCGGGGTTCTGTGCGGCACTGCACAAGGAGCTCCCGGAGACGGTGGCCGGCCTGGCCCGGACCCGGACCGAACCGGAGTCCGACCTGACCGCCTCGTGGGGCGGCTCGGCGATCGTACTGCGGTGCGGGATCGCCAAGCCTCCCAAGATGCTGGATCCGAAGCAGGAGGGCGTCCATGTGAACGACGTGGCCTGGCTGCTGGAGAAGCTCGGCGACGGCGGTTTCCGTTTCACCACCGGGCTGCGGCTGGCCTACACGGAGGTCCGGGTCGACGAGGAGCATGCCACGGACGCGGGGATGCTCGTCGGTCTGTCCACGGCCATCGCCGCGACCGTGCCCGAGGGCATCGCCTCCTACTGAGCTCCGGCACGCCGCCGCCCGCCGCCCGCCCTCGTGCAAGGCGGCCGGCGGGCGGCGGTACGCGGTGCTAGCGCAGCCCCGTGGAGCGGCGCAGGGCGGCCTGGATCAGGCGGTCCACCAGCTCGGGGTACGCCACGCCGGACTTCTCCCACATCAGCGGGTACATCGAGATCGGCGTGAAACCGGGCATGGTGTTGATCTCGTTGATGACGAATTCGCCGTCCTCGGTGAGGAAGAAGTCGGCCCGCACGAGGCCCTCGCAGGACGCCGCCTCGAAGGCCTCGACCGCGAGCCGCTGCACCTCGGCCGTCTGCTCCGGGGTGAGCGGGGCGGGCACGATCCCGGAGGCGGAGTCGATGTACTTCGCCTCGAAGTCGTAGAAGTCGTGGCTGGACACCGGCGGGATCTCGGCGGGCACGCTCGCGCGCGGCCCGTCCTCGAACTCCAGGACGCCGCACTCGATCTCGCGGCCGCGCAGCAGCGCCTCCACGATGATCTTCGGGTCGTGGCGGCGGGCCTCCCTGACCGCGGCCTCCAGACCGGAGGCGTCGTCGACCTTGGTGATGCCGATCGAGGAGCCGGCCCGGGCGGGCTTCACGAAGAGCGGCCAGCCGTGCTCGGCGGCGAAGTCCAGGATCCTGGCCGTGGCGGCCTCCCGGTCGGCTTCCCACTCGCGGGGGCGGATGGTCACGTAGGGGCCGACGCGCAGCCCGAAGGACGTGAACACCCGCTTCATGTAGTCCTTGTCCTGCCCGACGGCGGACGCGAGGACGCCCGAGCCGACGTACGGGATGCCGGAGAGCTCCAGAAGGCCCTGGAGGGTGCCGTCCTCGCCGTAGGGGCCGTGCAGCACGGGGAAGACGACGTCGACCTCGCCCAGGGCCTTCGGGACGGCTCCGGGCTCGGTGTAGACGACCTGGCGGCTGGCCGGGTCGACCGAGAGCACGACGGCGCCGTCCTCGGACTCGGCGAGCTCCTCGACGCTCGGGAGCCTGCGGTCTGAGATGGCCATCCGCGCGGGCTCGTCCGCGGTCAGCGCCCACCGGCCGTCCGTGGTGATGCCGATGGGCAGCACCTCATACCTGGACCGGTCGATGGAGCGCAGCACGGCGCCCGCCGTGACGACCGAGATGGCGTGTTCCGAGCTGCGGCCGCCGAACACGACGGCAACGCGGGGCTTGCGGCCCTGCTGCTCAGGGGTCTGGGGGAGGTTCTCGCTGCTCATATCGGCATGAGAGTACCCGCTCATGCGTCCGGGAAGGAGTCAGCGACGTTCCGGTTTGGCGCTGCGGCCCATCAGCTCCTTCAGGGCCACGAGGGTGGGCTTGCCGTGATGGACGATGTCCACGACCGTCTCGGTGATCGGCATGTCGACCCCGTGGCGGCCCGCCAGATCGGCCACCGACTGGCAGGACTTGACTCCCTCGGCGGTCTGCTTGGTGACCGCGATGGTCTCCTCCAGGGTCATTCCGCGGCCGAGGTTGGTGCCGAAGGTGTGGTTCCGGGAGAGGGGCGAGGAACAGGTGGCGACCAGGTCACCGAGGCCCGCGAGGCCGGAGAAGGTGAGCGGGTCGGCCCCCATGGCCACGCCCAGGCGGGTCGCTTCGGCCAGTCCGCGGGTGATGAGCGAGCCCTTGGTGTTGTCGCCGAGGCCCATGCCGTCCGCGATGCCGACGGCGAGGCCGATGACGTTCTTGACGGCACCGCCGAGCTCGCAGCCGATGACGTCGGTGCTCGTGTACGGGCGGAAGTAGGCGGTGTGGCAAGCGGCCTGCAGGCGCTGGGCGACGGCCTCGTCCACACAGGCGACGACGGAGGCCGCGGGCTGGCGGGCGGCGATCTCGGCGGCCAGGTTGGGGCCGGTGACGACGGCGATGCGCTCGGCGGGGACCTTGGCCACCTCCTCGATGACCTCGCTCATCCGCTTGGCGGTGCCGAGTTCGATGCCCTTCATGAGGGAAACGAGGACCGTGTCGGGGGCCAGCAGCGGCGCCCAGGCGGCCAGGTTGTCGCGCAGGGTCTGGGAGGGGACGGCCAGGACGGTGAAGTCGGCGCCGGCGGCGGCCTCGGCCGGGTCGCCGGTGGCCCGGATGTTCGCGGGGAGTTCGACGTCGGGGAAGTAGTCCGGGTTGGTCCGGCCGGTGTTGATGGCGTCGACGACCTCGCCGCGGCGGCCCCACAGGGTCACCTCGCAGCCGGCGTCGGCGAGCACGATGGCGAAGGCCGTGCCCCAGGAGCCCGTGCCGAAGACGGTCGCCTTCGTAGGACGTGTCACTTCTTGCCCTCCCCTGCGGCCTTGCGCCGCTGTTCCGCCCTGGCGTGGCGATGGTCGTACGGCTGCGCGGGCGCGGTCTCCCCGCGCACCTCCTCCAGGAGGCCGGTGATGGCCGCCATGACCACCTCGGTGACTTCCTTGAGGACGTCCGGAGTCGGCTCCCGGTCGTAGTAGGCGGAGAGGTCGACGGGCGGTCCGGCGAGCACCCGGAGGGTCTTGCGCGGAAACAGCCGGACCTTGTTCTCCTTGGCGTAGGGAGGCATGACCAGGTTGGCTCCCCACTGGGCCACCGGGATGACGGGGGCCCGGGTCATCAGCGCGACGCGGGCCACGCCGGTCTTGCCGGCCATCGGCCACATCTCGGGATCGCGGGTGAGGGTGCCCTCCGGGTAGAAGGCCACGCATTCGCCGCGCTCGATCGCGTCCACGGCGGCCCGGAACGCGTCGAGGGCGTTGGTGCTCTCCCGGTAGACGGGGATCTGGCCGCTGCCGCGCAGGATCGCCCCGACGAAGGGGACCTTGAAGAGGGCGGCCTTGGCGAGCAGTCGGGGCACCCGGCCGGTGTTGTACTGGAAGTGCGCGTAGGAGAGCGGGTCCAGGTACGAGTTGTGGTTGACGGCGGTGATGAAGCCGCCCTCGGCCGGAATGTGCTCCATTCCCCGCCAGTCCCGCTTGAAGAGCACTACCAGCGGCGGTTTTGCGATGACCGCCGCCAGGCGGTACCAGAAGCCGATTCTGCGGCGGGACACTCGGACACCTTCCTCTAGGACCGGTGCGCGGCTGGGGCACCTCGTCGTCGGCCGGACAAGTGTCACCCCGGGCCCGGTCTCTGTCGAGAACACGGTACGCCCCGCTCACACCGCCGGGCTCCCGGGCTGCCCGGGCAAAGGCGACAATGGGCCGACACATGACCCGGCCATGACCTGTCCTTGGCCCGGGGAGGGCGCGGCGCGCACCGGAGGAAAGGGGTCCGACACGAACGCCGTCTGGAGTCTGGTGGTCCCGTTGAAGCCCCTGTCGGTGGCCAAGAGCCGTCTGGCGGCAGCGGTGGGGGCCTCACGCCCGGGTCTGGCCCTGGCCTTCGCCCAGGACACCGTCGCGGGGGCGCTGGCCTGCGCCGCGGTCGCGGACGTGGTGGTGGTCACGGACGATCCCGCGGCCGGGGTGGAACTGGCCAGGTTGGGGGCGCGGATCGTCCCGGACGTCCCGGCGGCCGGGCTCAACGCGGCCCTGGCCCACGGTGCACGGGCGGCGCGGGAACGGCGGCCCGCCGCCGCGGTCGCGGCGATGAACGCCGACCTGCCGGCACTGCGGCCCCCGGAATTGCTACGCGTGCTCGAAAACGCCTCGGTATTTCCACGCGCATTTCTGGCGGATGCGGCCGGAATCGGGACGACTCTGCTTTCCGCAGCGGCGGACGTGGAATTGGCCCCTTCCTTCGGGGGCCCTTCGCGGGCGAGGCATTCCGCCTCGGGGGCCGTCGAAATCGCACTGACGGGCGTCGACAGCGTGCGAAGGGATGTGGACACCGCGGCGGACCTGCGGACGGCGCTCGCCCTGGGCGTGGGGCGTCACACGGCCCGATACAGTGCGGCTATGCAGGCGACCGCGTACACGTACGACTCCCAGACCCGCAGCGGCAGTGTGCTGCTGGACGACGGCACCCCGGTGTCCTTCGAGGCCCCGGCGTTCGACGCGGGCGGTCTGCGGCTGTTGCGTCCCGGACAGCGGGTCCGCATCGAGACGGACGGCGCGGGCGCGGAGCTGCGGATCACGCTGATCACGCTCCAGACCTTCTGAACCGGTCCGCCACGGCGTCCGCGGGGCACCCGGCGACCCCGGAACGCACCGCGGGCCGGCTTCCCCGAGGAGGGAAGCCGGCCCGGCGTGTGTGACTCGTGCCCCTACTTCTTGCGGGCGGTGGTCTTCTTCGCGGTGGCCTTGCGGGTCGCCGTCTTCTTGGCCGGCGCCTTCGTCGCCGCGGTGGCCTTCTTGGCCGCCGGGGCGGTCTTCTTCGCGGCGGCGGTGGTCTTCTTCGCCGCGGCCGTGGCCTTCTTGGCGGTGGTGGTCTTCTTGGCGGTCGCCGTCGCCTTCTTCGCCGCGGCCGTGCTCTTCGCCGCCGTCTTCTTGGCGGTCGCGGCGGTCTTCTTCGCCGCGGTCTTCTTTGCGACCGTGGTCTTTGCCGCCGCCTTCTTGGCGGTGGTGGCCTTCTTCGCGGCGGCCTTCTTGACCGTCGCGGAGGCACCGCCGGTGAGGCTGCCCTTCGGCGCCTTCTTCACCGACACCTCGCCGCCCTTGGGCAGCTTCTTGGTGCCGCTGACCAGGTCCTTGAAGCCCTGGCCGGCTCGGAATCGGGGCACCGAGGTCTTCTTGACCCGGACGCGCTCACCCGTCTGCGGGTTGCGGGCGTAACGGGCCGGACGGTCGACCTTCTCGAACGAGCCGAAGCCCGTGACCGAGACCCGGTCGCCCGCGACGGTAGCGCGGACGATGGCGTCCAGTACCGCGTCGACAGCGTCCGCGGCCTGCTGGCGGCCGCCCAGCTTGTCGGCAATCGCTTCTACGAGCTGCGCCTTGTTCACGTCTTCCCCTTCGGAGACTTCGCCAGAACGAATGTGTTCAAGCTTATTTCGCACGTTAGGCGGATATATACCGCAAATCAAACACGAAACGGGCTAATCACCCTAGTGCCGCAACGCCGGAGGCGGTTACGGAGTTCCTTCGCATCAGTCGCCTTCAGGGAATCGACCCTCGTCGAGGTCCTTCATCAACCTGTCCAGGCGCCTTGCCGCATCGGCGAGATCGTGCTTCGCCGCGGCCGTGACGACCAACAGCTTCCGGGACAGCGCCATCCTTACGCCCTCCGGGACTTGCAGTGAGCGCACCCGTGTGTGTGCTTCTTTCAGCCGGTCCGCGACGAGTTCGTAGAGCTCGAGTTGACTGTCGCGTTCCATGCACAGATTGTGCCATCTGGGGCGAGTTGTCGCCTCACGGGGCCTCAACAAACGACTGTGCCCCCCGCCGGAGGGCGGGGGGCACGGTGTTGTCGACGCGATCAGCCGGGGCTGAATAAGCGCTGATCAGGCAGGAATCAGGCCTGAATCGTGCGCGGCTTGAAGGCCGGGCGGGTGCTTTCGTAGGTGGCGATGTCCGCTTCGTTCTGAAGGGTGAGCGAGATGTCGTCCAGGCCTTCGAGGAGGCGCCAGCGGGCGTTGTCGTCGAGTTCGAACTCGGCCACGACGCCTTCGGCGCGCACCTGGCGGTCGACGAGGTCGACGGTGATCTCGGCGGTGGGGTCGGCTTCCGTCAGCTTCCACAGACGCTCGACGGTCTCCTGCGGCAGGACCACGGTCAGCAGGCCGTTCTTCAGCGAGTTCCCGCGGAAGATGTCGGCGAAGCGGGAGGAGATGACCGCCTTGAAGCCGAAGTTCTGCAGGGCCCAGACGGCGTGCTCGCGCGAGGATCCGGTGCCGAAGTCGGGGCCGGCGACGAGCACGGTCGCACCGGCGCGCTCCGGACGGTTCGTGACGAACTCCGGGTCCTTGCGCCAGGCCTCGAAGAGCCCGTCCTCGAAGCCGTCGCGGGTGATCTTCTTGAGCCAGTGGGCCGGGATGATCTGGTCGGTGTCGACGTTGCTGCGGCGCAGCGGGACGGCCCGGCCGGTGTGGACGGTGAAGGCTTCCATGGTTCAGACTCCGGCGGTCGCGTCGGCGGCGGACAGGTCGGCGGGTGAGGCCAGATGGCCCAGCACCGCTGTGGCGGCGGCCACCTGCGGGGACACCAGGTGGGTACGCCCGCCCTTGCCCTGCCGGCCCTCGAAGTTGCGGTTGGAGGTGGACGCGGAGCGTTCACCGGGCGCCAGTTGGTCGGGGTTCATGCCCAGGCACATCGAACAGCCCGCGTGCCGCCACTCGGCCCCGGCCTCCTTGAAGACCTTGTCCAGGCCCTCTTCCACGGCCTGGAGGGCCACGCGGACCGACCCCGGAACGACGAGCATCCGTACCCCGTCGGCGACTTTGCGGCCCTCGATGATCCCGGCCACGGCGCGCAGGTCCTCGATGCGGCCGTTGGTGCAGGAACCTACGAAGACGGTGTCGACCGTGATGTCGCGCAGCGGCTGCCCGGCGGTCAACCCCATGTACTCCAGGGCCTTTTCGGCGGCGAGGCGCTCCGAAGCGTCCTCGTACGAAGCCGGGTCGGGGACGCTGGCCGACAGCGGCGCGCCCTGGCCCGGGTTGGTGCCCCAGGTGACGAACGGGGACAGCGCGGAGCCGTCGATGACGACCTCGGCGTCGAAGACCGCGTCCTCGTCGGTGCGCAGGGTCTTCCAGTACGCGACGGCCGCGTCCCAGTCCTCGCCCACGGGGGCGTGGTCGCGGCCCCGGAGGTAGTCGAAGGTGGTCTGATCGGGGGCGATCATGCCCGCCCGGGCGCCGGCCTCGATCGACATGTTGCAGATGGTCATGCGGGCTTCCATCGAGAGCTTCTCGACGGCCTCGCCGCGGTACTCCAGGATGTAGCCCTGGCCACCGCCGGTGCCGATCCTCGCGATGATCGCCAGGATCAGGTCCTTCGCGGTGACCCCGTCGGCCAGCTCGCCGGTGACCGTGATCGCCATGGTCTTCGGACGGGCCAGCGGCAGGGTCTGGGTGGCCAGCACGTGCTCGACCTGACTCGTGCCGATACCGAAGGCCAGCGCACCGAAGGCACCGTGCGTGGAGGTGTGCGAGTCACCGCAGACCACCGTCATGCCCGGCTGGGTCAAGCCCAGCTGCGGCCCCACGACGTGGACCACGCCCTGCTCGACGTCGCCCAGCGGATGCAGGCGCACACCGAACTCGGCGCAGTTCCTGCGCAGCGTCTCCAGCTGCGCCCGGGAGACCGGGTCCGCGATCGGCTTGTCGATGTCGAGGGTGGGGGTGTTGTGGTCCTCGGTCGCGATGGTGAGGTCGAGGCGCCGGACCTTGCGGCCGGCCTGGCGCAGCCCCTCGAAGGCCTGCGGGCTGGTCACCTCGTGCAGCAGGTGCAGATCGATGAAGAGGAGGTCGGGCTCGCCCTCGGCGCGCCGGACGACATGGTCGTCCCAGACCTTCTCCGCGAGTGTCCTACCCATCGCTTTCCCTCCGGCCGGCGGGTTGTGCCGGCGCTTCATAGAGATCTCGTGCCGCCAGACGCCCGTACCCCACGTCCCGGACGACGGCTCGGACCCAGTGGTTCGTGGACCCGCACATACAGACTCGCTGGTTCTTGGAAAAATTGAACTTGCGTTTCACAGTGTGAGACGTGAATATCGTTTCATGGACAACTCTAGCGGCGTCGGCGTTCTCGACAAGGCAGCTCTGGTATTGAGCGCACTGGAGTCCGGTCCGGCCACCCTCGCCGGGCTGGTCGCGGCGACAGGGCTCGCACGACCCACGGCACATCGCCTTGCCGTGGCACTGGAACACCACCGGATGGTGGCGAGGGACATGCAAGGCCGGTTCATCCTCGGCCCGCGGCTGGCGGAGCTCGCCGCCGCGGCCGGCGAGGACCGACTGCTGGCCACGGCGGGACCGGTACTCACCCACCTCCGTGATGTGACGGGCGAGAGCGCACAGCTCTACCGTCGCCAGGGAGACATGCGTATCTGCGTGGCGGCGGCGGAACGGCTGTCGGGCCTTCGGGACACCGTCCCGGTCGGCTCCACGCTGCCGATGAAGGCCGGCTCGGCCGCCCAGATCCTGATGGCCTGGGAGGAGCCCGAGCGCCTCCACCGCGGCCTGCAGGGCGCGCGCTTCACGGCGACGGCTCTCTCGGGCGTACGGCGCCGCGGCTGGGCGCAGTCGATCGGCGAGCGGGAGCCCGGTGTGGCATCCGTCTCGGCGCCGGTGCGCGGGCCGTCGAACCGCGTGGTGGCCTCGGTGTCGGTGTCCGGGCCGATCGAGCGGCTGACCCGCCACCCGGGCCGCATGCACGCCCAGGCCGTCATCGACGCGGCTGCACGGCTGACGGAGGCGCTGCGCCGCTCCGGCTGACGCCGGTCCCCCATCCCTTCACCCCCGGGCCCGGGGGCGCGTACGACGCCGCACACGTCCGAACACGCGCCGCCGGGCCCGCACTTGCGTCCGCGCCGGCCCGACGGAACACAGCGAAGAGGCCCTCCGCGGTGAACGCGGAGGGCCTCTTCCATGCGTACCCCCGACCGGATTCGAACCGGCGCTACCGCCTTGAGAGGGCGGCGTGCTAGGCCGCTACACAACGGGGGCTTGCTTGTACTGCGCTGGGCTACCAGGACTCGAACCTAGAACAAAGGAACCAGAAACCTTCGTGTTGCCAATTACACCATAGCCCAATGTGGTCTATACCAGACCAGTACCCCCGACCGGATTCGAACCGGCGCTACCGCCTTGAGAGGGCGGCGTGCTAGGCCGCTACACAACGGGGGCCCTAGCGATCCTGCATCAAGACGTCCGGGAGCTACCCAAAGGAGATCTTGCGGGAAGGATCTGTACCCCCGACCGGATTCGAACCGGCGCTACCGCCTTGAGAGGGCGGCGTGCTAGGCCGCTACACAACGGGGGCAAAGCACTGCGTTACTTCTGCACTGCGCTGGGGTACCAGGACTCGAACCTAGAATAAGGGAACCAGAAACCCTCGTGTTGCCAATTACACTATACCCCACCGAAAGTCAAGCCCTTGGGGCTTTTGTTTCGAGTGGCGCCTCCGTCCGGCCTTTCGGCCCGCTCCGGCGGCGCAGAAAGAACATTACCGGATGCCTGACCGTGCTCCAAAACGGGTATCCCGTGCCAGCAGCTCCGGCAGTCGGTCAAGGCCTTCGATGCGGTGCGCCCCCTCGGGTCCCGGCCCCCGGCCGCCGGCCCGGTCGATCCAGACGGCCAGCAGCCCCGCGTCACGGGCTCCGCGCGCGTCGATCTCGGGTTGGTCCCCCACGTACGCCACCTCCCCCGGCGGCAGTCCGAGCGCCTCGCACGCGGCCAGGAACGCCTCCGCCTCGGGCTTGCTCACACCGAGTTCGACGGCGCAGACCAGCACCTCGAAGCGCTCGCGCAGCCCCAGGTGGCGCAGCTTGGGGTCCTGGTTGGCGGCGGAGGAGTTGGAGAGCACCCCGTGCCGGTACCCGGCCGCGAGGGCGTCGAGCGCCGGAACCACGTCCGGGAAGACCGTCCAGGCGGCCTTGTAGTGCTCGACGTAACTGTCGAACCAGGCGTCGGCCTCGGCCTCGGTCATCCCGGGCTCGTCGAGGAACTCCCGCACCCGCTCCTGCCGCTGCCCCTGGAAGGTGCCCACCCCCGCCGCGAAGCGCGCCCAGTGACGGTCGGTGATCTCCCGCCAGCGGGCGAGTGCCCGTGCGGGCGTCCCGTGCCACCCGGCCGGTCGGACGGCCCCCAGCTGTGCGGCGAGCCCGGTCGCGTCGGCCCCCGTGTAGTCGAAGAGGGTGTCGTCGATGTCCCACAGCACGGCGCGGATCGGCATGTGCCCGAGCCTACGCCGCGGGCACCCGCGCGGGGGCCGCGACGGGGAAGTCCGTCACGGGACGGGGTGCGCGGCACGGCCCCGCGGGCGCGTGGCGGCCGTTTCCGCGGCACCGCCGGTCCGCTGCCGGGCAGGCTCTGCGCACCGCGGGCGGAACGCCGCAGGGGGCGGCGGCCGGGGTACGGACGCCGCCCCCTGCGGGACGTACGGGGACGCGCGCGGCTCAGCCGGCCAGCTTGGCCAGGGCCGCGTCGATGCGGGCCAGCGAGCGCTCCTTGCCCAGGATCTCCAGGGACTCGAAGAGCGGCAGGCCGACCGTGCGGCCGGTGACGGCCACGCGGACGGGGGCCTGGGCCTTGCCGAGCTTGAGGCCGTGGGCCTCACCGGCGGTCAGGACGGCCTGCTTGAGGGACTCGGGGTCAGACCAGTCGGCGCCGGCCAGCTTCTCGCGGGCGGTGGTCAGCAGGGCCGCCGGCTCGCCCTTCATCGCCTTGTCCCAGGAGGCCTGGTCCTCGACGGGCTCCTTGCGGAACAGGAAGTCGACGTTGGCGGTGATCTCCGACAGCACGCCCACCCGCGTCTGGGCGTACGGCGCGATGCGCTCCCAGGCCTCCGTGTCGAAGTCCTCGGGCTCCCAGTTGGCGTGCGGAGCCTGCAGCCACGGGGCGCAGCGGTCCGCGAACACCTTCGGGTCGAGCAGGCGGATGTGGTCGCCGTTGATCGACTCGGCCTTCTTGAGGTCGAAGCGCGCCGGGTTGGCGTTCACGCCGTCGATGTCGAACTTCTGGACCATCTCCTCGATCGAGAAGACGTCCTGGTCCTTGGAGAAGGACCAGCCGAGGAGCGAGAGGTAGTTCAGCAGGCCCTCGGGGAGGAAGCCGCGCTCGCGGTACAGGTTGAGCGAGGCCTCGGGGTCGCGCTTGGACAGCTTCTTGTTGCCCTCGCCCATCACGTACGGCAGGTGTCCGAAGGCGGGGGTGCCCTTGGCGACGCCCAGCTCGATCAGCGCCGCGTAGAGGGCGATCTGGCGCGGGGTCGAGGAGAGGAGGTCCTCGCCGCGCAGGACGTGCGTGATCTCCATCAGCGCGTCGTCCACGGGGTTGACCAGGGTGTAGAGCGGGGCGCCGTTGGCCCGGACGATGCCGAAGTCCGGCACGTTCTCCGGGGTGAAGGTCAGCTCGCCGCGGACCAGGTCGGTGAAGGTGATGGGCTCGTCGGGCATCCGGAAGCGGACGATCGCGGGGCGGTGCTCGCCCTGGTACGCCTCGATCTGGACGGTGCTGAGCTCGCGGCAGTGGCCGTCGTAGCCGGAGGGCCTGCCGGCCGCGCGGGCGGCGGCGCGGCGCGCGTCGAGCTCCTCGGTGCTGCAGTAGCAGTGGTAGGCATAGCCGCCGTCCAGCAGCTTCTGCGCGACGTCCCGGTAGATGTCCATGCGCTCGGACTGGCGGTACGGGGCGTGCGGGCCGCCGACCTCGGGGCCCTCGTCCCACGTGAAGCCGAGCCAGCGCAGCGAGTCGAGCAGCTGGTCGTAGGACTCCTCGGAGTCGCGGGCCGCGTCGGTGTCCTCGATGCGGAAGACGAACGTACCGCCGTGGTGGCGCGCGAACGCCCAGTTGAAAAGGGCGGTGCGGACCAGGCCCACATGGGGGTTGCCGGTCGGGGAGGGACAGAAACGTACGCGGACTGGTCCGTTAACCACGCTTGATCACCTTGTTGGTGAGAGTGCCGATGCCTTCGATGGTGACGGCGACCTCGTCGCCGACGTTGAGGGGGCCGACTCCGGCCGGGGTCCCCGTGAGGATGACGTCGCCGGGGAGCAGCGTCATGGCCTCGGTGATGTGGACGACCAGGTCCTCGATGGAACGGACCATGTCACTGGTGCGGCCCAGCTGGCGCTGCCGGCCGTTGACCGTGCACTGGATGGCCAGGTCGCTCGGGTCGAGGTCGGTCTCGATCCACGGGCCGAGGGGGCAGGAGCTGTCGAAGCCCTTGGCCCGGGCCCACTGCTTCTCCCGCTGCTGGACGTCGCGCGCCGTGACGTCGTTGGCGCAGGTGTAGCCGAGGATGACGTCCTTGACGCGCTCCTTGGGGACCTCTCGGCACATGCGGCCGATGACCACGGCGAGCTCCGCCTCGTGGTGCAGGTCCTGGGAGAAGGAGGGGTAGGTGATCGGGTCACCCGGGCCGACCACCGAGGTGGACGGCTTGAAGAAGGTGATGGGGGCGTCCGGGACCTCGTTGCCGAGCTCTGCCGCGTGCTCCGCGTAGTTGCGGCCGATGGCCACGACCTTGTTCGGGAGCACGGGCGGCAGGAGCCGGACCTTGCTCAGCGGGACCTTGGTGCCCGAGAGCCCGAAGTCCGCGAACGGGATGCCCTTGATGATGTCGAGCACGAGCGACGCTTCGTTGCCGGGGGCGGCGTCGCCCTCGACCGCGCCGAACGCGACATTGCCGTCGATCGAGAACCTGGCGATGCGCACGTGTTGCGTCTGCCCCTCTGTATTTCCGCTGGCTGGAGTCTGCGTTCCCCAGGCTAACGCGGCAGGCGGCAGCGCCTCACGTTCCGTGCGGGACGGCTTACTGCGCGGCGGCGACCGGCGCGTCCATCAGGACGGTGCGCCGGGGGTTGGCGGTCTGCGTCGGCAGCTCGACGGCGTGCTCCGGGGAGGCCGGTGCCGCCTGCAGCTCCTCAGCGTCCTTGAGGTGCGCGAGGGTGGTGCGGCGGGGGTTGGCTATGTTGCGGAACATCGTCGTGGTCTTCATCGGAGTTCGGGGTCCTCGGTTCGGTCCTGTGGATGTCGGCGGGCGCGAGAGACCGGCCCTGACGCCAACCCTTCAAGGGGCAAGGCTAAACATCTGAATCCCCCGGCGAACCGGGAAGTAATGGCCACGGCTATGTGAGTTTGCTCACCCGCGACCGGACATTACCCCCATAAAGGATAGTCAATAAGGGGCGGAGAAACGGACATTGCGCCACTGAATGCGTCATTCCGCTCCTGATCATCGCGACTGGGACACCTTGACAGCCGCGTTGTTTGGATGACGTAAGTCCGTTTTCAACCGAATGTGGTCACACATCCTGTAGCGCGAGCGTCACAAGCCGTGACCGACTCTCCGGGGGAGCACGCGCACCTTGTTGGAGATCCGCCACTGTGCTGGAATTCGCGGGACCGCCGCGGGACTCAGTCCGGCGCGCAGGTGGCGCGACTCAGCGCCGAGCGGCGGAAAGAAAGGGAGACGCGCCGGTCACCGACGACCACCATGGGGCCGAAAGCGCCCCACGACTCGACACCGTTCCGCCGTTCACCCGGCGGGGCGCCTGGTCCAGAGGTTGCGACGCTAGTGCAGGGACGATTCAAGAGGGATGGCAAGGGGTCTCCCCAGGCCCGCCAGGGCCGTGGGGAAGCTGCGGCGGAGCAGGAGCCGCGCGGCGGGACCGACCGTGGCTCCTCGCCCCAGCACGCCCAGAACCGCGGGCCGGCCGTCGAAGGCGCAGGCCCCGACGCTGCCGCTGCGGTGAAGGCCAAGGGCCGCGTGAAGTCCGTCAAGGCCTTGAAGGCCAAGGACAAGGCCGGTGCGGCCGAGCATGACGCGGCGATACCCAAGGCCCCCAGCGGGCCCGGTTCTCGCCTCGCCATGCAGAACTGGCGCATCAGCACGCGACTCGTGTCGCTGCTGACCCTGCCGGTCGTCGCCGCCACCACGCTCGGTGGCTTCCGTATCAACGACTCGCTCAACGAGATCGCGCAGCTGGAGCACATGCAGCTGCTGACGACCATGACGCGTCAGGCCACCAACCTGGCCGCCATGCTCCAGGAGGAGCGCGACCTCTCCGCGGGTCCGCTGTCGCTGTCGCAGGGCAAGACCAACAGCAGTGTCGACGGTGCGCGCACGCAGACCGACACCGCCGTCGAAGCCTTCGCCGCCGCGACCGACCGGATCGACAGCACGGGGGAGCGGGACGACACCCTCAAGTCGATCCGCAACAACGTGCTGCAGATCGGCCGTCAGGTCGCCAACCTCAAGACGATCCGCGACAAGGCGTACGTCAACGGCGCCCAGCAGACCGTCAGCGAGTACAACGCGATGATCGTCTCGCTGCTCTCGCTCTCCCAGGACATGGCGCAGGCCACCTCCAACCCGGAGATGATCAAGCGTACCCGTGCCCTGGCCGCGTTCTCCGCCGCCAAGGAATACGCCTCCATCCAGCGCGCGATCATCGCCGCCTCGCTGCCCGAGACCTCGGACAAGCAGGGCAAGCTCGAGGAGAACGACCGTCTCTACGCCCTCTCCGCCCAGAAGGGCGAGCAGCAGGCGAAGACCACCTTCGAGCTCGTCTACCAGGGCCGC
Organism: Streptomyces sp. NPDC058880; assembly: GCF_042742535.1. NCBI lineage: Bacteria > Bacillati > Actinomycetota > Actinomycetes > Kitasatosporales > Streptomycetaceae > Streptomyces > Streptomyces sp. NPDC058880. The sequence continues at coordinate 9,394 of NZ_JBHYMC010000041.1, read as the reverse complement.
ACCGAGGAGCTCCTCGCGGGCCTGGGCGACAGCAACTCCGAGATCTCCGGCGCGGACCACTACGCCCGCCGCGTGCTGGCCAGCCAGGACGCCTTCCTCCGCGAGAAGAACCGGTCCTGGCTGGACTGGTACGACGCCGACGGCACCAAGCTCCAGGCGATGAAGGTCATCGAGCTGACCCTCCTGGAGGAGATGGAGCAGAAGGCCCGCGAGCTGAAGAACGAGGCCCAGCAGGACGCCATCATCAACGGTGCGCTGATCCTCCTCGTCCTCGGTGTCTCCATCGTCGGCGCCTTCGTCATGGCCCGCTCGATGATCCGCTCGCTGCGCCGCCTGCAGGACACCGCGACCCGGGTCGCCCAGGACCGTCTGCCCGAGCTCGTCAAGCAGCTCTCCGAGTCCGACCCGCAGGACGTGGACACCTCGGTGGAGTCGGTCGGCGTGCACACCCGCGACGAGATCGGCCAGGTGGCCGCGGCGTTCGACGACGTGCACCGCGAGGCCGTCCGCCTCGCTGCCGAGCAGGCACTTCTGCGAGGCAACGTCAACGCGATGTTCACCAACCTCTCGCGCCGCTCGCAGGGCCTCATCCAGCGTCAGCTCTCGCTCATCTCCGAGCTGGAGTCACGCGAGGCCGACCCGGACCAGCTGTCCTCCCTCTTCAAGCTCGACCACCTCGCGACCCGCATGCGCCGTAACGGCGAGAACCTCCTCGTCCTCGCGGGCGAGGAGCCGGGCCGCCGGTGGACCCGCCCCGTCCCGCTCGTCGACGTGCTCCGCGCCGCCGCGTCCGAGGTGGAGCAGTACGAGCGCGTCGAGCTGGCCTCGGTGCCCGGCACCGATGTCGCCGGCCGCGTCGTCAACGACCTCGTGCACGTGCTCGCAGAGCTGCTGGAGAACGCCACCTCGTTCTCCTCCCCGCAGACCAAGGTCAAGGTCACCGGCCACGCGCTGCCCGACGGCCGCGTGCTCGTCGAGATCCACGACACCGGTATCGGCCTCTCCCCCGAGGACCTCGCCGCGATCAACGAGCGGCTCGCGTCGCCGCCCACCGTGGACGTCTCCGTCTCCCGCCGCATGGGTCTGTTCGTGGTCGGCCGCCTGTCCCTGCGACACGGCATCCGCATCCAGCTGCGTCCCTCCGACTCGGGTGGTACGACGGCCCTCGTCATGCTCCCGGTCGACGTCGCCCAGGGCGGCAAGAAGCCTGGCCCGACGCCGGGCCAGGGCGGTGCCCAGGGCGGACCCGGTACCCAGGGCGGTTCTGCCGGCCAGGCTTCCGTGCCCGGTCCGGGCGCACGTCCCACCGTGGGCGCGGGCCCGCAGCGCGGCCAGGTCGGCGGAGGTGGCCAGCGCGCCGCCCTGCCCGGTCGGGACGGCGCTCCCGGCCCGCAGCGTCCCCAGGGGGGCCGGCCCCCGCAGCAGGGCGGTCCGGGTGCTCCCGGCGTCCGTCCGCAGCCGGGCCAGACCACCGCGGGACAGGGCCAGGGTGCCTTCGGTTCCGGCCCGCTGCCGACGCGCGGCCCGGTGCCCAGCGTCGGCTACGGCGGCGGCCCGCAGGGCCGTCCGGCCTCCCCCGGCGGCTCCGGCTTCCAGCAGGGCAGCGGCTTCGAGCGTCCGCAGCAGCACCAGCCGCAGCAGGCTCAGCAGCAGCCGACCGGTCCCGCGGCCCAGGCCCCGGGCGGTCAACTGCCGCCGCGCGGCGGCGCCCGTCCGGAGCTGCCCGGCCCGCAGGCCACCAGTTGGGGCTCCGACCAGGCCCGCGGCCACGACGAGCTCTCGGGCCCCGGCTCGACGTCGGAGTTCGCGCGCCCGGACTTCAACGCTCCGATGCCTCAGGGCGACGGCGCGGGCAGCACCACCGGGCAGTTCGAGCGTCCGGACGTGCGGGGCCCCGTCGACCCGTCCACCACCGGCCAGTTCGAGCGGCCGGGCTACCAGCCCCAGCGGCCCGGCGGCCCCGGTGTCGGCGGGTTCGCCCGCCAGCCCCAGGCCCAGCGGCCCGGTGGCGAGTACGCGCCTGCCCAGCCCGAGGCCCCGCGACTGCCCCAGCCGCAGCGGCCCGAGGCACTGCCGCCGGCCCAGAGCTCCGGCGAGGCCCGCAGCCCGATCTTCGACACCCTGGAGTCGAACTGGTTCCGCGAGGAGGGGCAGCAGCCCCCCGCGCAGGTCCCGGCCGTACCCCACCAGCCGCAGCAGTCCGCACCGACGGCCCCGCAGCAGCACCAGCTGCCGCAGCGCGGCCAGGAGCACGCGGCCGACCAGGCCCAGACGACGACCGGCAGCATGCCGACCGTAAGTTGGAAGTCCTCCCCGAACGACGAGCTGATGCGGCAGGCCGAGCGCGTGCGCCAGCCCGCCGCGGGCGGCATCACGACGTCGGGGCTGCCCCGCCGGGTCCCGCGGGCGAACCTCGTGGCCGGCACCGCGCAGCAGCAGGCCGACGCGCAGGCGGGTCCGCAGGTCTCGCGGGCGCCGGACGACGTCCGCGGCCGTCTGACCAACCTCCGACGCGGTATCCAGCAGGGCCGTCAGGCTGGCAACAACAGCCAGACGACCGGCAGTTACCACATCGACCCCACTTACCAGCAGGAGCGATAGTTGAGTTCGATGAGCCAGGCGGCACAGAACCTGAACTGGTTGATCACCAACTTCGTGGACAACACCCCCGGGGTGTCGCACACGGTGGTGGTCTCCGCCGACGGCCTCCTTCTGGCCATGTCCGAGGGTTTCCCCCGCGATCGCGCCGATCAGCTGGCGGCCGTGGCCTCCGGTCTGACCTCGCTGACCGCCGGTGCCTCCCGCATCTTCGAGGGCGGCGCCGTCAACCAGACCGTGGTCGAGATGGACCGGGGATTCCTGTTCCTCATGTCCGTCTCCGACGGGTCCTCGCTGGCCGTGCTGGCGCACCCGGAGTGCGACATCGGCCTCGTGGGCTACGAGATGGCTCTTCTGGTGGATCGCGCGGGCAGTGTCCTCACCCCGGACCTGCGCGCCGAACTGCAGGGAAGCCTGCTCGGCTGACTTCCCCTCTCCCGGCCGGACGGTACTACCGGCCGGGGGACCGGGGCCCACGCCCCGGAATCCAGTACCACCGCCAGGCCGTCATACCGCTCCCCCCACCGGCCGCCCCGTCAGACGGCACGCTGACCACTGCTGTCCAGCCCGGAGGATCCATGACCCCGCCCCCCGCCTACCCCGATGCGTACGGAGATTCGTACTCGGAAGGCGATCAGCCGTTGGTGCGTCCCTACGCGATGACCGGCGGCCGGACCCGGCCCCGCTACCAGCTCGCCATCGAGGCGCTGGTCAGCACCACCGCCGATCCGATGCACCTGTCCGGCCTGCTCCCCGAGCACCAGCGCATCTGCACCCTGTGCCGCGAGGTCAAGTCGGTCGCCGAGGTCTCCGCGCTGCTGTCCATGCCACTCGGTGTGGCGCGCATCCTCGTGGCCGACCTGGCCGAGGCCGGCATGGTGGCCATCCACCAGCCAGGCAATGGAGAGGCCGGCGGCACGCCGGATGTAACGCTGCTCGAAAGGGTGCTCAGTGGCCTTCGGAACATCTAGCGGAGCGGCTCCCCGCTCCACCACCTCCGCGAAGATCGTGGTGGCGGGCGGCTTCGGCGTGGGCAAGACCACGTTCGTCGGAGCCGTGTCCGAGATCAACCCGCTGCGCACCGAAGCCGTCATGACGTCCGCGAGCGCGGGCATCGACGACCTCACCCACACCGGTGACAAGACGACCACCACGGTCGCCATGGACTTCGGCCGCATCACGCTCGACCAGGACCTGATCCTCTACCTGTTCGGCACGCCCGGCCAGGACCGCTTCTGGTTCATGTGGGACGACCTCGTCCGCGGCGCCATCGGGGCGATCGTGCTCGTCGACACGCGCCGCCTCGCCGACTGCTTCCCCGCGGTCGACTACTTCGAGAACAGCGGCCTGCCCTTCGTCGTGGCTCTCAACGGCTTCGAGGGGCACCAGCCCTACACGCCGGAGGAAGTCCGCGAGGCCCTGCAGATCGGGCCCGGCGCGCCGATCATCACCACCGACGCCCGCCACCGCGCGGACGCCAAGAGCGCGCTGATCACGCTCGTCGAGCACGCCCTCATGGCGCGTCTGAAGTAACGGGCCCGGGCGGCGGTGCGGCGCCAACTGCCGTACGACAGGGGCGGGCTGTGTCCTATGACACGGCCCGCCCCTGTCGTTCATAACGTTTCGACAGAGAATTGAAGCCGGTTGGCAACGGGATGCGTTCGTCTGGTACCGCTGTGCTCACAACTCACCCGACATTTGCAGCGGGACGCTCTTTATGTCCGGTTTATGTGAGGCATAGGTCTCCAGGACTCACAGATTTCAACTGTTTGGAACAGGGCCGTCAACCGTGCTGGAATTCAACGAACTAGCTAGTAGTACCGCCGAGAGGTTGTTGGTCGAGTGAGGCGAAGCAACGCAAGCCCCGCGGATGAATCCGCGCGCGGCAACTTCACCCCGCCGCCGCGAGCGGCCGCGTCGCCCGCCGACGTGCCCGTGGAACCGCCGGTGAAGAGCGGGAGCACCAGCAGGTTCTCTCCCCGCAACTGGCGCGTGCCGACCCGCCTGAACGCCATCCTGCTCGTGCCGGCCCTCGTGGGCCTGGTCATGGGCGGCTTCCAGGTGAAGGGCTCCGTCGACACCTGGAACGAGGCCAAGGATGCCGAGCAGATAGCCCGGGTCGTCCAGGCCGCCTCGGAGTACAGCCAGGCACTGCTCAACGAGCGTGACCTCACTGCCGAGCCGCTCCTGAACGGCCAGACCAACGACGCCAGGGTCAGCAAGGCCTACGCGGCGACCGGCGCGGCCAAGGAGAAGTTCGACGAGGCCGTCAAGAACCTGCCCGAAAACCAGGGTATGGAGCGGCGCCTGGAGCTCTTCCGCGCGGAGGAGCCCAAGCTGACAGACGTCCGCCAGACGGCCTACCAGGCCGGTATCGAGAGCCCCAAGAAGAACCCGCCTTCTTCGTTCGGCCCGATTCCGACCGAAGAGGGCTACGTCACCGTCCAGCACTACCTCATGCAGTTCGCCAACGAGCTCGGTCTCGGCACCGGGAACGTGACCTCGTACGGCCGCATGGTCTACGCGATCCAGCTGGCCAAGGCGGCGAACTCGCTCCAGCGCTCCGTCGGCACGCACCTGCTGGTGCGCCCGAGCACCGACGAGAACACCCGCAAGGCCCAGCTCGTAGCCTTCTCCTCGTACGCCTACCTCGAGGACATCGCCATCGGCGAGTACGTCGCGGCGGGTACCGAGGAGGACGTGAACCGTCTGAAGACGGTTATGGCGAAGAAGTCCGAAGAGGGCGCCGCCAAGCTCGCCGAGGCCAAGGCCGCCGCCGAGCAGGCCGGCACCCCCTTCAAGACCCCGCCCGTCTCGCCGGTCAACAAGTCGATCCTGACCGGCATGACCGAGGCGATCGCCAGCGGCGAGCCCAAGAAGAAGATCATCGAGGGTGGCACCACGCCTGCGGCGTGGCAGTTCGCCGCCACCTCCAAGTTCGACGGCTACGACGAGATCGAGAAGGAACTCCTCGAGAAGGCCGTCAACGACGCCGTGGCGGTCTCCGACGACGCCCGCGCCGACGCCATCACCAACGGCGCCATCGTCGTCGTGGCCCTGCTGGCGGCCTTCATCCTGGCCGGCATGATGGCCCGCCAGATGGGCCGTGCCATGGGCACCCTGCGCACCGCCGCCTTCGACGTCGCCGAGCAGCGCCTGCCGTCGCTCGTCGACCAGCTCTCGCGCGCCGATCCGGGCAAGGTCGACACCCGCGTACTGCCGATCCCGATCGACTCGCAGGACGAGATCGGTGAGGTTGCCCGCGCCTTCGACCAGGTCCACCGCGAAGCGGTGCGGCTCGCCGCGGAGCAGGCGCTGCTGCGGGGCAACGTCAACGCGATCTTCACGAACCTCTCCATCCGCAACCAGTCGTTGATCGAGGGCCAGCTGACCCTGATCACCGACCTGGAGAACAACGAGGCCGACCCGGACCAGCTGGAGAACCTCTTCCGCCTGGACCACCTGGCCACCCGCATGCGCCGCAACGGCGAGAACCTCCTCATCCTCGCGGGCGAGGAGCCGGGCCGCCGCTGGGACCAGCCGGTGCCCCTCGTCGACGTGCTCCGCGCCGCCTCCTCCGAGGTGGAGCAGTACGAGCGCATCGAGCTCTCCGGTGTCTCCGAGGCCGAGATCCACGGCCAGGCCGTGACCGACCTCGTGCACCTGCTCGCCGAGCTGCTGGAGAACGCCACCACCTTCTCCTCCCCGCAGACCAAGGTCCGCGTCAACGCCACGCGTCTGCCCGACGGCCGCGTGATGGTCGAGATCCACGACAAGGGCATCGGCCTCACCGCCGAGGACTTCGCGGACATCAACCACAAGCTCGCCAACCCGCCGACCGTGGACGCCGCCATCTCGCAGCGCATGGGTCTGTTCGTGGTCGGCCGGCTGGCGGACCGCCACAACATCCGCGTCCAGCTGCGTCCCTCGGGCGAGGCCGCGGGCACCACTTCGCTGATCATGCTTCCCGACGCGATCACGCACGGTGGCGGTGGCGAGGGCATCCCGGACGACGACTTCACGGTCTCCCAGATCATTCCGGAGCAGAAGGCCCAGCAGGCCGCTCCGATGCGCACGGCCGCGGAGCTCGGCTTCGACGACTCGCGCTACGAGCAGGGCGGCGAGCCGCACGGCCTCGACCCGGTCGGGCGTTCGCTCGGCCGCGAGGAGCGGCGGGCCGCGCTGGAGGCCCAGGTCGGCTTCCCGCAGGAGCAGCAGGGCTACGCCGACCAGGGCGGCCAGGACTATCCGGAACCTCAGCCCGAGCACGGGTACCAGCCGTACCAGGGTTACGAGCAGCAGTCCGAGCAGGGATACGAACCCGCGTACGACGGACAGGGTGCGCAGCCTGGGTACGAGGCGTACCCGCAGCAGGACTACGCCTATACGGAAGACGGCTACCCGGACCAGCAGGCGAGCACGCAGAGCTACGACGGAAGCTACGAAGCCCAGTCGGGGCAAGCCGAGTGGCCCGAACAGAACACGTATCCGGCTGCCTACCAGCAGGATTACGGGACTGAATCGGAATCCCAGGCCGTCCCCGAACCGGCCGCAGAGCGCGTAGGCTTCGACCGTCCGGGCGCCGCTGCCGACACCGGTCACGAAATGACCGGGGCGGGCCTGCCGCGACGCGGCAGCCAGCAGCAGTGGCAGTCGGCACAGCAGGAAGCGGAGTCCTCCGGGTCCCTCTTCGAGCAGCGGTCGCCGCGTCAGCGCCAGGCCGCGGCGGCGGAGCAGGACCAGGACGGTGGCACGCCGTGGCGCTCGGGTAACGACGAGCGCTGGCAGCAGGCCGCCAAACTCCGTGAGCCGAAGGCGGGCGGGGTCACCTCGTCCGGCCTCCCTCGGCGAGTGCCCAAGGCCAACCTGGTCGAGGGTGCAGCGGAGACGACCCCGCAGGGCGGCCCCCAGGTCTCCCGCGCTCCGGAGGACGTCCGCGGCAGGTTGAGCAACCTGCGGCGGGGTGTCCAGCAGGGACGCAGCGCGGGTACTGAGCAGTCAAGTAACAGCTATGACCAGGAGCGTTAGTGTGAGCCCGATGAGCCAGGCGGCACAGAACCTGAACTGGTTGATCACCAACTTCGTGGACAACACCCCCGGGGTGTCGCACACGGTGGTGGTCTCCGCCGACGGCCTCCTTCTGGCCATGTCCGAGGGTTTCCCCCGCGATCGCGCCGATCAGCTGGCGGCCGTGGCCTCCGGTCTGACCTCGCTGACCGCCGGTGCCTCCCGCATCTTCGAGGGCGGCGCCGTCAACCAGACCGTGGTCGAGATGGACCGGGGATTCCTGTTCCTCATGTCCGTCTCCGACGGATCGTCCCTCGCGGTGCTGGCGCACCCGGAGTGCGACATCGGCCTCGTGGGCTACGAGATGGCCCTTCTGGTCGATCGCGCGGGCAGTGTCCTCACCCCGGACCTGCGCGCCGAACTGCAGGGGAGCCTTCTCAACTAGCAAACAAGCAGTGCGTTTCGCGCCATCGCACCGTAGGGTGCGGTGGCGCGGCTCCACAGGGAGTACTGCGTTCTTGGAGTCGGAGGAGGAGACGTGACAACACCCGGAGGACATCCTTATGGCGGCTCGCAGCAGCCGCAGGGTGGGCACGACCAGAACCGCTTCAACTTCCCCTCCGCGCCAAGCCGGCCCGTGCCGGAGCAGAACCACTACCAGCAGTACGGACAGCCCCAGCAGCCCCAGATGCCCGGTCAGGTGCCTCCGCGTGCCGCGCGGCAGCCGGCCCCGAAGGCCCACAACCCGCTGGTGCGTCCGTACGCGATGACCGGCGGCCGTACTCGGCCGCGCTACCAGCTCGCCATCGAGGCGCTGGTTAGTACCACGGCGGATCCCGCTCGTCTGCAAGGGCAGTTGCCCGAGCACCAGCGCATCTGCCGCCTGTGCCAGGAGATCAAATCCGTCGCGGAGATCTCGGCACTCCTCTCTATTCCTCTTGGTGTCGCCCGCATTCTCGTAGCCGACCTGGCGGAGGCGGGCCTAGTCGCCATTCACCAGCCCGGCGGCGACGAGTCTGCCGGTGGCCAGCCAGACGTGACACTGCTCGAAAGGGTGCTCAGTGGACTTCGCAAGCTCTAACGGCGGAGCGGCTCCCCGCTCCACCACCTCCGCGAAGATCGTGGTGGCGGGCGGCTTCGGCGTGGGCAAGACCACGTTCGTCGGAGCCGTGTCCGAGATCAACCCGCTGCGCACCGAAGCCGTCATGACGTCCGCGAGCGCGGGCATCGACGACCTCACCCACACCGGTGACAAGACGACCACCACGGTCGCCATGGACTTCGGCCGCATCACGCTCGACCAGGACCTGATCCTCTACCTGTTCGGCACGCCCGGCCAGGACCGCTTCTGGTTCATGTGGGACGACCTCGTCCGCGGCGCCATCGGGGCCGTCGTGCTCGTCGACACGCGCCGCCTCGCCGACTGCTTCCCCGCGGTCGACTACTTCGAGAACAGCGGCCTGCCCTTCGTCATCGCCCTCAACGGCTTCGACGGACACCAGCCCTACACGCCGGAGGAAGTCCGCGAGGCCCTGCAGATCGGCCCGGACGCCCCGATCATCACCACCGACGCCCGCCACCGCGCGGACGCCAAGAGCGCGCTGATCACGCTCGTCGAGCACGCCCTCATGGCACGTCTGCGGTAGGCGGCAGCCGTATCCGGCCGGCCCCCGCGTCCACGACGCGGGGGCCTTTGCCGTACGCGCATTCCGCGGAGCCCACCGGGCAGGCACGGCCGTACGGGCGCCGACACCCGTGCCGACACGCGGAAGGCCCCGCACCCTGGACG
>NZ_JBHYMC010000040.1:0-60631 GCF_042742535.1 Streptomyces sp. NPDC058880 | reverse complement strand
CTCCGCCAGCTTCCCTGGACGGGTGCGGGGCCTTCCGCGGCTTTTCAGGAGCCCGGGGCTCAGCCTTGCCAGCTGTGCGGGGCGCGGAAGCCCGGGGTGCGCTCCAGGCGGCGCCATCCGGCCTGGCGCGGCAGCCGGGCCGTGGTCTCCTCGGGCGTGGCGGCCGCGCGCGCGAGCAGGATCGCGGTGATCGCGGCCAGCTCCTCGGGGGCGGCGTTGCCCTTCTCGACGCGCAGCAGGGTGTCAGAGGCGTTGGTCATGGGGTGGCAGATCTCCTTCGCGGTTACTGCGGCGGGTTGCCGTGCTTGCGGGACGGCAGATCGGCGTGCTTGTTGCGGAGCATCGCGAGGGCGCTGACGAGCACCTCGCGGGTCTCGGCGGGGTCGATGACGTCGTCGACGAGGCCGCGCTCGGCCGCGTAGTACGGGTGCATCAGCTCGGACTTGTACTCCTTGACCATGCGCGTGCGCATGGCCTCGGGGTCCTCGGCGTCCGCGATCTGCTTGCGGAAGATGACGTTGGCAGCGCCCTCGGCGCCCATCACGGCGATCTCGTTGGTGGGCCAGGCGTAGGTGATGTCGGCGCCGATGGACTGGGAGTCCATGACGATGTAAGCGCCGCCGTAGGCCTTGCGCAGGATCAGCGAGATCCGCGGGACGGTGGCGTTGCAGTACGCGTACAGCAGCTTGGCGCCGTGGCGGATGATGCCGCCGTGCTCCTGGTCGACGCCCGGGAGGAAGCCGGGCACGTCCAGCAGCGTGATGATCGGGATGTTGAAGGCATCGCACATCTGGACGAAGCGCGCGGACTTCTCGGAGGCCTCGATGTCGAGGACACCGGCGAGGTGCGCGGGCTGGTTGGCGACGATGCCGACGACCTGGCCGTCCATGCGCGCCAGGGCGCAGACGATGTTGCGGGCCCAGCGCTCGTGGATCTCCAGGACGTCGCCGTCGTCGACGAGCTCCTCGATGACCTTGTGCATGTCGTACGGGCGGTTGCCGTCCGCGGGGACCAGGTCCAGGAGGACCTCGCTGCGGCGGTCCGCCGGGTCGCTCGTCTCGTGGACGGGCGGGTTCTCGCGGTTGTTCGAGGGGAGCATCGAGATGAGGTAGCGGACCTCGGAGATGCAGGTCTCCTCGTCGTCGTACGCGAAGTGCGCGACGCCCGAGGTCTCGGCGTGCACGTCGGCGCCGCCGAGGCCGTTCTGGGTGATCTCCTCGCCGGTCACCGCGCGGACCACGTCCGGGCCGGTGATGAACATCTGCGAGGTGTCGCGGACCATGAAGACGAAGTCCGTCAGGGCCGGGGAGTACGCGGCTCCGCCGGCGCACGGGCCGAGCATCACCGAGATCTGCGGGATGACGCCGGAGGCCTTGGTGTTGCGCTGGAAGATGCCGCCGTAGCCGGCCAGGGCGGAGACGCCCTCCTGGATGCGGGCGCCGGCGCCGTCGTTGAGGGAGACCAGCGGGGCACCGGCCGCGATGGCCATGTCCATGATCTTGTGGATCTTGGTGGCGTGGGCCTCGCCCAGGGCGCCGCCGAAGATCCGGAAGTCGTGCGCGTAGACGAAGACCGTGCGGCCCTCGACCGTGCCCCAGCCGGTGATGACACCGTCGGTGTACGGCTTCTTGTTCTCGAGGCCGAAGCCGGTCGCGCGGTGGCGGCGCAGCTGCTCGACCTCCCGGAAGGAACCCTCGTCGAGGAGCAGTGCGATGCGCTCGCGCGCCGTCAGCTTGCCCTTCGCGTGCTGGGCCTCGGTCGCACGGTCACTCGGTCCACGCCGCGCCTGCTCGCGCAGGGAGTGCAGCTCGGCCACGCGCCCACGGGCGTCCGTCGGCTCGCTCGGGATCTGGTCCACAACGGTCATGTACCGACCTTACGAAGATCGTGATGAAAAACCTCCGTTCATTCCGCACAGTCTCGGGAGTCTTCCGCTGTCCGGCCCGCACAGAACAGCCCTGGGAATTAAGGACTCCGCCAGATGGGGCCATCCCTCGTTGTAGGACCTTCACAGAAATCCCCGACACCCCGACCAGTAGTTGAAATTTGAACGGAGCGCCTCTACTCTCGACGGTGTCGAAGTCGTTGAAGTTTCAACGATCAGGCTTCCCGCACCCACCCACCACCACCGAGGAGCAGGTCATGGGCCTCTTCAACCGCCGCACCCAGGAGAACACCACCGCCGTCGCCACCCTGGACGTGGACCCGGCGCTCGCCGCCCTCACCGGCGACTACGTCATCGACCCGGCCCACAGCAGCATCGGATTCACCGTCCGGCACGCGATGGTGACCAACGTCCGCGGCTCCTTCGCCGACCACGAAGGGACCCTGCACCTGGACGGCTCCGACCCGGCCCGCTCCACCGCCGCCATCGACGTCAAGATCGCCTCCGTGGACACCGGCATCGCCGACCGCGACGGCCACCTGCGCAGCGCCGACTTCTTCGACGCCGAGACCTTCCCGCTGATGACCTTCCGCTCCACCGGAGCCGCGTTCCTCGGCGGCGACACCTACCGGATCACCGGCGACCTCACCATCCGGGACGTCACCCGTCCGCTCTCCATCGACCTGGAGTTCAACGGCTCCGCCACCGACCCGTACGGCAACCAGCGCGTCGGGTTCGAGGGCAGCACCGACATCCTGCGCTCGGACTGGGGCCTGACCTGGAACGCGGCGCTGGAGACGGGCGGCGTCGTGGTCAGCGACAAGGTGAAGCTGACCTTCGACATCTCCGCCATCAGGCAGGCCTGACCGCAGCACGGCGGCCCGGGGGCGGCACGGACTAGAAGCCGCCCCCGTCGAATCCGCCCCCGTCGAACCCGCCGCCGAAGTCCCCGCCGCCGAAGTCGGACGGGTTGAAGTCGGCCCCGGAGAAGTCCCCGCCGCCGTAGCCGTCACCCGTGCCACCGCCGTAGTCCGCGGCGTACGCGGGCGTCGACATGGCCGAACCGAGCATGGTGCCCACGAGCAGGCCGGGCAGGATGCCGCCGCCGAAGTAGCCGCCGGCCCAGGGCCCGTAGGCCGGGCCGGCATCGTAGTAGGGCCGCGGTCCGCGGTCGGTGTCGACCGTGCGGACGGCCGGATCCAGCCCGTCGCGCAGCCGCACCGCGTCCGCCGTGCAGACGGGCACCGTACGCGCGGCCCCCGCGGCGGGGGCCCACGTCGCGTCCTCGGTGCTCGGCCCGTGGCGCGGGTCGAAGAAGCAGGGCGCGCGGCGCTCGGGCACCGGCTCGCCCTGTCGGCGCGCGTCCAGACAGGCCAGGGCGTACCGGCCGTCCTCCAGGGCCTGGGTCACCCCGGTGACCTCCTCCGGATACCGGACGGAGGCCATGATCTGCTTGGCCTTGTCGTAGGAGTCGAGCCCGCGGGCGTAGTCCTCGCGCATGGCATCGTCGGCGCCGGGCTCGCCGGGGCGGAAGTCCAGGCGCTCCAGCTCCTCGCCGAAGGCCGTGATGTCCTCGTCGACGACCACACTCAGCCGCTCGACGGCCTCGCGCCGGGCCTCTTCCTTCTTCCTGCGGTTCCGGCGGACCAGCGCGTAGGCGCCGCCACCGCCGATCACGGCCACCGCGCCGAGGGTGACCAGACCGCCGACCGGGACGCCGGCGGCGGCTGCGCCGGTATCCCAGGAGTCGGGGGCGCTGCCCCTGGTCTGGGTCAGGGCCTGGTCCACGAAGTTGTTGAGCTGGGTGTTCGCGTCGACCGGGGTCCCCGTCTTGACCGCCTCGGTGAGGTTGCGCACGGCGTTGGGCGGCATGACGGCCCGGTCGGCACCGGCGTTGAAGCCGTCACCGAGCCGGATCGCGTACAGCCCGGTGATGCCCGTCTCCGCACGGACCGCGGCGAGCACCTTGTCCTGCGGGAAGTCGGCGGTGGCCGGGAGCACGGCGACGAAGACCGGCTTGTCGGCGTCCTTGATCTTCTGGGCCAGGGCATCGGCCTCGGCCTTGGGCAGCTGCGCCGCGGCCCGCGGATCGACGTAGACGGGTCCCTCCTTGAGGGCTTCCGCCACCGCCGCGACTCCGGTGGCGGCCGATGCCTGCGGTGCGGCCACCAGGGCAGTCGCACCGAGGGACAGCAGCAGACCGGAGAGCAACGCTCCCCAACGTATGGATATCAGCCCGGTCCTCATGTCCTTGACGCTACCCGAACCGGGACTTTCCCGTGTGAGCAAGACATAAGGGCCTACTGACCCGCACAGTGGCGCCCCGGGGACGCCCGGGACAGCGGCTACTCGGCCGGCTCGACGCCCGCGTGGAGGAGGCCGTAGGTGAACGCGTCCTCCAAGGCCTGCCAGGAGGCGGCGATCACATTGGGGGCGACGCCGACGGTCGACCACTCGCGAACCCCGTCCGTCGTGGCGACGAGGACGCGGGTCGTGGACTCCGTGCCGTGCGTGCCCTCCAGGATGCGGACCTTGTAGTCGACCAGCTCGAACTTGGCGAGCTGCGGGTAGAAGCGCTCCAGCGCCACCCGCAGGGCCCGGTCCAGCGCGTTGACCGGGCCGTTGCCCTCGGCCGTCGCGACGATCCGCTCGCCCTTGGCCCACAGCTTCACCGTGGCCTCGTTGGCGTGGGTGCCGTCCGGGCGGTCCTCGACGATCGCCCGCCAGGACTCGATGCGGAAGTACCTGCGGGCCCGCCCCTCGGCCTCGGCCCGCAGCAGCAGCTCGAAGGAGGCGTCGGCCGCCTCGTAGGTGTAGCCCTGGAGCTCGCGCTCCTTGACCCGTTCCACCACCCGGGAGATCAGCGCGCGGTCCCCGCCGAGCTCGACGCCGAGCTCCTTGCCCTTGAGCTCGATGGACGCGCGGCCGGCCATGTCGGAGACCAGCATCCGCATGGTGTTCCCGACCCGCTCGGGGTCGATGTGCTGGTAGAGGTCCGGGTCGACCTTGATCGCCGAGGCGTGCAGGCCCGCCTTGTGGGCGAAGGCGGAGACGCCGACGTAGGGCTGGTGGGTGGAGGGCGTCAGGTTGACGACCTCGGCGATGGCGTGCGAGATCCGGGTCATCTCGGCGAGCGCGCCGTCGGGGAGGACCGTGCGCCCGTACTTGATCTCCAGCGCGGCGACGACGGGGAACAGGTTGGCGTTGCCGACGCGCTCACCGTAGCCGTTGGCGGTGCACTGGACGTGGGTGGCTCCGGCGTCAACGGCGGCGAGGGTGTTGGCGACGGCGCAGCCGGTGTCGTCCTGGGCATGGATACCGAGGCGGGCGCCGGTGTCGGCGAGGACGGTGGCGACGGTCGCCGACACCTGGGCGGGCAGCATGCCGCCGTTGGTGTCGCAGAGGATGACGACATCGGCTCCGGCCTCGTGCGCGGTGCGCACGACGGACTTCGCGTACTCGGCGTTGGCCCGGTAGCCGTCGAAGAAGTGCTCGCAGTCAACGAAGACCCTGCGGCCCTGGGCCACCAGGTGCGAGACGGTGTCCCGGACCATCTCCAGGTTCTCCTCCAGGGTGGTGCGCAGGGCGAGCTCGACGTGGCGGTCGTGGGACTTGGCGACGAGCGTGATCACCGGGGCGCCGGACTCCAGCAGGGCCCGCACCTGCGGGTCCTGGTCGGCCGAGCCGCCCGCCCGGCGGGTGGCGCCGAAGGCGACCAGCTGGGCGTTCTTGAAGTCGATCTCCGCGCGGGCGCGGGCGAAGAACTCGGTGTCCCGGGGGTTGGCGCCGGGCCAGCCGCCCTCGATGAAGCCCACTCCGAAGTCGTCCAGATGGCGGGCGATCGTCAGCTTGTCGGCGACCGTGAGGTTGATGCCCTCGCGCTGGGCGCCGTCGCGCAGGGTGGTGTCGAAGACGTGGAAGCTGTCGTCCAGGACCGCTGCTGCCGCCTCTGGTGTCGTCGTCATGCTGATCTGACTCCTGTCGGATGAGTGGTTCCGGAAACCCGCCCATGGGAAGGCCGCCGTCACTGCCCCCATCATCGCGCGCAGTCCGCTCCCGGCAGGGATGGGCCGGGAAACGAAAAAACCTCTCGCGGGTAGCGAGAGGTTTGCACGCGGGTCCGAGGCACGGTGGCCGTGACCGCGAAGTTCTTCCACGGTTCAGCGGCCACTGGGGACCGGCGCGCTGCTGGCGATAATCATGAGCTGAGCAGGCACGTCCGCAGTGTGCCACACCGCCCGCCGTGCATGGACAGCCATCTCACCATGCGGTCATGCCCGGTCCGGCGGCGCATCCCCGCACCGCCCCGCGGCCCACCCGGCCCCGTTCCGGCGGACAGAACCTAGGAGCGGGGGGACAGGGTGTCCGCCAGGAACTCCTGGACGTGGGCCAGGATGGCCGTCCGGTCGAGCGTCGGCAGACCCACCGCCAACTGGATGCTGAAGCCGTCGAGCAGGGCCCGGATGCGGGTCGCCACCCGCTCGGCGTCCACCGGGCGGAACTCCCCGCGCGACATGCCCTCAGCGAGCAGCGCCACCAGGTCGCGGTGCCAGGCGCCCTCGATGGCCGCCTGCCGGTCGCGCTCACGCGGGCCGGCGTTCTGGGAGCGGTTCCACACCTCCAGCCACAGCGTCCAGTGCGGGTCGCGGGCCTGCGTGGGCACGTACAGGTCCACGTACGCCTGCAGGCGCTCGGTCACCGGGCCTCGGCGGGCGAGCAGGGCCCGACGCGCGCCGCCCAGTTCGGCCTCGCTCCACTCCAGAGTCTGCAGCAGGAGCTCGTCCTTGCTGCGGAAGTAGTAGAGGAGATGGCCGCTGCTCATGCCGACCTCGCGGCCCAGACCGGCCATGGTCAGGCCGTCCAGCCCGCGCTCGGCGATCGTGGCCATGGCGGCGACGAGTACGTCCTCGCGCGGGGGCGCGTTCTTGCGCGCCGCCCGTACCGGTACTCCGTCCGCCGCCATGGACCACTCCTCGTCGAATCGGCCGCCGCGCGTCCGCGGATCAGACCTTCGGCTGCTGCTGGGTGATGCAGTGGATGCCGCCACCCCCGGCGAAAATCGTACGTGCGTCAACGAGGGTCACCGTCCGCTCGGGGAACAGGCCGCGGAAGATCTCGGCCGCCTCCTCGTCCCGCGGGTCGTCGAAGGAGCACAGCACGACGCCGTCGTTGCACAGGTAGTGGTTGATGTAGGAGTAGTCCACCCACTCGCCGTCCTCCTCCAGGACGGTCGGCGCCGGGATCTCCACGACATCCAGCTGCCGGCCGCGGGCGTCGGTGGACGCGCGCAGGATCGCTGCGATGGTCTTGCAGCGCTCGTGGTCCGGGTGGGAGGGGTCGGGCTGGGTGTGCACCATGACCACGCCGGGGCGGGCGAAGGCCGCGACGATGTCGACGTGGCCCTGCGTGCCGTAGGTGCCGTAGTCGCCGGCCAGACCGTACGGCAGCCAGATCGCCTTGGTGGTGCCGAGGTGGGCGTGGATCTCGGCCTCGACCTGCTCTCGGGTCCAGTCGGGGTTGCGGCCCTTGCCCAGCTGGACGGTGTCGGTGAGCAGCACGGTGCCCTCGCCGTCGACGTGGATGGCGCCGCCCTCGTTGACCAGCGGGGTGCTGAACGTGCGCGTGCCGAGCACGTCGGAGATCTGGCGGGCGATCTTCGCGTCGTGGTCCCAGCGGGCCCACTCCTGGGCGCCCCAGCCGTTGAAGGTCCAGTCGACGGCGGCCAGTGTGCCGGCGCCGTCGGTGACGAAGGTCGGGCCGATGTCGCGCATCCAGGCGTCGTCGAGCTCGCGCTCGACCACGTCGAGTGGGTGGCCGTCGCCTGCGCCGGCGATCGCCCGGGCGCCCTCGGCGTCGCCCGGGGAGACGACCAGGGTCACGGGTTCGTAGGCGCGGACCGCACGGGCGACGGCGCCCCAGGCCCCGCGGGCCTCGGCGAGCTCCTGCTCGTTGGTGAAGGTCGGGTTCGGGCTGGGCCAGGCCATCCAGGTGCGCTCGTGGGGCGTCCACTCGGCGGGCATCCGGAATCCGTTGTGCACGGGCTTGGTGGTCATGGCAGGCAGGTCCTTACGGGCTGTGCTGGCTTACAGGAAGTACAGGCGGTTGAGGGAGACCGACTCGGCGGCCTCGGAGCGCAGGGGTTCCCCGTCGAGGGAGACCAGTCCGCTGTGGGCGTCCACGTCGACCGCACCCGTCCGGGAGTTGAGGAGCAGGTCGCCGGGGCCGATGCCGCGGGTGCCGCGGACGGCGACCCGGCGGCGGCGGGTCGGCATCGCGTCGCCGCCCAGGGCCGCGGCCGCGGCGGAGACGAAGGCGACGGAGATGTCGGCCGCGGTGGCCCCATAGGCGCCGAACTGCGGCCCGAGGACGAGGGGTTCGCAGGTGTCGGTGGCGGCGTTGGGGTCGCCGGTGACCCCGTAGGCGGGGAAGCCGGACTTGAGTACCAGCTGCGGCTTGGCCCCGAAGAACTGGGGGCGCCAGAGCACGATGTCGGCGAGCTTGCCGACCTCGATCGAGCCGATCTCGTGGGCCAGGCCGTGGGCGATGGCCGGGTTGATGGTCAGCTTGGCCATGTAGCGCAGTACGCGGGCGTTGTCGTCGCCCTCACCATCGCCCTCCAACGGGCCGAGCTCGCCCTTCATCTTCGCGGCCATCGCGAAGGTGCGGCGGATGGTCTCGCCCGCGCGGCCCATGCCCTGGGCGTCGGAGGAGGTGATGCCGATCGCGCCCAGGTCGTGCAGGACGTCCTCGGCGCCCATCGTCCCGGCCCGGATGCGGTCGCGGGCCATGGCGGCGTCGCCGGGAAGGTCGGGCTTGAGGTCGTGGACGGAGACGATCATCCCATAGTGCTCGGCGACGGCGTCCCGGCCGAAGGGGAGCGTCGGATTGGTGGAGGAGCCGATCACGTTCGGCACGCCCGCCATCTTCAGCACGTTCGGGACGTGACCGCCGCCGCAGCCCTCGATGTGGAAGGCGTGGATGGTCCGGCCGTCCAGCACCCGCAGGGTGTCCTCGACGGAGAGGCATTCGTTGAGGCCGTCGCTGTGCAGGGCGACTTGGACGTCGTGCTCCTCGGCCACCCGCAGCGCGGTGTCCAGGGCCCGGGTGTGCGCGCCCATGTCCTCGTGCACCTTGAAGCCGCTGGCGCCGCCCTCGGCGAGGGCCTCGACGAGGGGTGCGGCGTCGGAGGAGGAGCCGCGGGCGAGGAAGCCAATGTTCACGGGCCAGGCGTCGAAGGCGTTGAAGGCGTGCTTCAGGGCCCACGGGGAGTTGACGCCGACGCCCCACACGGGGCCGAACTCCTGACCGATGACGGTGGTGACTCCCGCGGCGAGCGAGGCCTCCATGATGCGCGGGGACAGCAGGTGGACGTGCGTGTCCACGGCGCCAGCGGTGGCGATCAGGCCCTCGCCGGAGACGATCGAGGTACCGGTGCCGACGACGACGTCGACGCCGTCGAGGGTGTCGGGGTTGCCGGCTCGGCCGATCGCGTGGATGCGGCCCTCGCGGATGCCGATGGAGACCTTACGGATGCCGAGGACGGCGTCGATGACCAGGACGTTGCTGATCACGACGTCGCAGGTGTCACGGACCGCGGCCCCCTTCAGGTGCAGGCCGTCGCGGGCGGTCTTGCCAAAGCCCGCCAGGAACTCCTCCCCCGGCTTCTGCGCGTCGGCCTCGACCCGGACGGTCAGCCCGGAGTCGCCGAGGCGGACCCGGTCCCCCGCACGAGGGCCGAAGACGGCCGCGTACTCGTGCGGATCGATGTGCCGGCTGCCCGGCGCGCAGTGCGCACTGTGGTCGGTGTGCGGGGTCTGCCTGCTCATGCCGTGGTCCCTTCCGGGCGGTCGGCGGGGCCGGACTGGCCGGCCCCGGTCGGGGTGGCACCCAGGTAGCCGCAGGCCGCAGCGCGGCGCAGGGCCTCCTCCCTGGCTCCGGGGGCGTCGAGGGGGCCGTCGACCAGACCCGCGAAACCGATCGCGACGCGATCGCCGCCGATGGGGACCAGACCCACGTCGCCCTCGCCGTGCGGGTCGAACCGTACGGAGGAGCCGGCCGGCACGCACAGCCGCATGCCGTAGGCCGCGGCGCGGTCGAAGTCCAGGCGCGGGTTCGCCTCGAAGAAGTGGAAGTGCGAGGTCACGCTGATCGGCACGTCGGCGGTGTTGCGCACGTGCAGGTGCGCGGCGGACTCCGGCTGAGGGACCCCGGGGCCGGGGACCACGGCGCCGGGGGCGTCGTCGCCGAGCGGCACCGCGCCCCGGACGGGGGACGAGACCACGGCGAGGCGTGATCCGTCGTCGAAGACGGCCTCCACGTGCACCTCGGTGACGACGTCGGCGACGCCCGGCAGGACGTCGCCGGGGCCCAGCACGCAGCAGGCCTCCTCGATGGCCTCGGCGAGCCGCTTGCCGTCGCGCGCGGCCTCACAGACCGTGTCCGCGATCAGCGCGGTGGCCTCCGGGACGTTGAGCTTCAGGCCACGGGCCCGCCGGGCCCTGGCCAGTTCCGCAGCGCTGCGGAGGAGCAGGCGGTCACGCTCCGTAGGGGTCAGCCGCACGCCGATCCACCACCTCTTGAGTCGAAGAGTTAGAGCATCACTCTAACTCTTGATTTGGTTGGCGGGAATCATTGACCTGAACACACGGCTTGAGCCACATTGAGTGTCGCTCAAACACAAGCGCAACCACCCCCCGCCCTGCCAAGGGAGTCCCCCATGCCCATCGAACAGCGCGGAGTCGACACCATCCCGGAGGAGGAGCGGACCAGCGGTCCCCGTGACCTGATATCGATCCTCCTCGGCTCCAATCTGTGCCTCGGTGTGATCGTCTTCGGCTGGCTGCCCCCGTCCTTCGGACTGGGCCTGTGGCCCTCGGTCACGGCCATCGTCACTGGCACCCTCGTCGGCATCGCCTTCACCGCGCCGCTGGCGCTCGTCTCCCTGCGCACCGCGACCAACCTCTCCACCTCCAGCGGCGCGCAGTTCGGTGTGCGCGGGCGGCTCGTGGGGTCGGTGGTGGGCCTGCTGCTCTCGCTCGGCTACACCGCACTCACGCTGTGGATCGGCGGCGACGTGATGGTCGGCACCCTCGCGCGGCTCACCGGCCTCCCGGACACCGGCCTCTCGCGGGCCGTGATGTACGGCCTGCTCGCCGCGTGCACCGTCGTCGCGGCCGTCTTCGGCTACCGGCTGCTGCTGCGCATGAGCAAGGTGCTGTCCATCGGCATGATGGTGCTGCTGGCGGTCGGCGTCGTCGCCTACGCCCCGGACTTCACCACCTCCGCGCCGCCCGAGACCCCGTACCTGCTCGGATCCTTCTGGCCGACGTGGCTGCTGGCCGCTGTCGCCGCCGGGCTCAGCGGGCCCGTCGCCTTCATCACCCTGCTGGGCGATTACACGCGCTACATCTCCCCGCGCCGGCACGGCTCGCGCAGGGTCCTGTGGGCCACCGCATTCGGTCTGCTGATCGGCCTGCTGGTCCCGCAGCTCTTCGGCACCTACACGGCACTGGCCGCCCGGGCGGGCCTGGACTACGCCGGTCCGCTCGTGGCAGCCGCACCGCTGTGGTACCTGCTCCCCCTGCTGGTCGCCGCCGCGGCGGGCTCGGTCGGCAACGCCGGCCTGATGCTCTACTCCATGGGGCTGGACCTCGACGCGATCATCCCCCGGGCCACCCGCACCACGGCCACCGTGATCGCCGCGGCCGCCGCGACCGCCTTCGTCTTCATCGGGTCCTTCGAGTGGGACGTGCAGTCCGCGATGACCTCGTTCGTCCTGGTGCTGACCGCGATCGGCACCCCGTGGGCCGTGATCACCCTGATCGGCCACGTGCGCTGCCGCGGGGTCTACGACGCCGACGCGCTCCAGGTCTTCAACCGCCGCTCGGTGGGCGGGGCCTACTGGTACCGGGCCGGCTGGAACGTCGCGGCCACCACCTCCTGGGGGATCGGGGCCGCCGTCGGCCTGCTCGCCGTGACCACCCCCTCCTACGAGGGCCCGCTGCTCGCCCTCACCGGTGGCGTGGACTGCTCCTTCGTCCTGTCCGGTCTCACCGGCGGCCTCGTGTACGCCGTGCTCACGGCCCGCCGCGCTGCCGCCCCGGCCCCGGTGGCCGCCGCCGAGGAGCCCGCGAACGCCTGAGGTTCCCCGTACGCATGCGGGCGGGCCCGCACCCCGGAGATCCGGAGTGCGGGCCCGCCCGTCTGCACTCCCTAGCCCAGGGGGTGCATCCAGCCGTGGGTGTCGGCGGCGTGGCCGGTCTGGAGTTCCAGCAGCGCCTTGCGCAGGCGCATGGTGACCTCGCCGGGCTCGCCGTCGCCCTGGGTCCAGTTGGCACGCTCGGACTTGACCGAGCCGACCGGGGTGATGACGGCGGCCGTGCCGCACGCGAACACCTCGGTGAGGGTGCCGTTGGCGTTGTCGCGCTGCCAGTCCTCGGTGGTCAGGCGGCCTTCTTCGGCGGTGTAGCCGAGGTCGCGGGCGATGGTGAGGAGGGAGTCGCGGGTGATGCCGGGAAGCAGCGAGCCGGTGAGCTCGGGGGTGACGATGCGGTCCCCGTACACGAAGTACAGGTTCATCCCGCCCATCTCCTCGATCCAGCGGTGCTCGACGGCGTCGAGCCACACCACCTGGTCGCAGCCGTGCGAGGCGGCCTGGGCCTGCGCGACCAGCGAGGCCGCGTAGTTGCCGCCGGTCTTGGCCGCGCCGGTGCCGCCCTTGACCGCGCGGACGTAGTCCTCGGAGAGCCAGACGGAGACGGGCTTGACGCCCCCGGGGAAGTACGCGCCGGCGGGCGAGGCGATGACGATGAAGAGGAACTCGTTGGCCGGGCGGACGCCGAGGCCGACCTCCGAGGCGAACATGAAGGGCCTGAGGTACAGGGATGCCTCGCCGGAGTCCGGCACCCAGGCGCGGTCCTGCTTGATCAGGGCGTCGCAGGCCTCGATGAAGAGGTCGACGGGCAGTTCCGGCATCGCCATGCGGCGGGCCGAGGCCTGGAAGCGCGCGGCGTTGGCCTCGGGGCGGAAGGTGGCGACGGTGCCGTCGGGCTGGCGGTAGGCCTTGAGGCCCTCGAAGATCGTCTGCGCGTAGTGCAGGGTCATGTTCGCCGGGTCGATCGAGAGCGGCGCGTACGGGACCAGTTCGGCGTCGTGCCAGCCGCGGCCCTCGGTCCACTTGATCGTCACCATGTGATCGGTGAAGTGGCGGCCGAATCCGGGGCTGGCCAGGATCGCCTCGCGCTCCGCGTCGGACAGCGGGTTCGAGGAGGGCTTGAGCTCGATCGTGGGCGTCGTCATGAGTGCTTGTCCTTCACCGGTTGTGTATGGCGGACCGCGCTCACGGCGTACCAGGACGTCCGAGCTTCCCTGCATTCCGCGGCCTCGCGTTCGATTATCGCGCGCGGGCAGGCTTCGGAGAAGCGGGGGGATTGCGGCCCAGGGGAGATGGTGGCACCCGGGGCCGCACAGGAAAAGCCGCCGGGTCCCATTGTGACCCGGCGGCTTCCCGAGGTGGAGCAGCCGGGTCAGCCGGCTACCCGCGCGGCGAGGGCGTCGCCGATCGCGTCGGTGGAGCGGAAGGTTCCGTCCCGTTCGGCGAGGTCGGCGGAGACCGCGTCCTCGATGCGGACGGCCTCGTCCTCGTAGCCGAGGTGGCGCAGCAGGAGGGCGACCGAGAGGATCGTCGCGGTCGGGTCCGCCTTCCCGGTGCCGGCGATGTCCGGGGCCGAGCCGTGGACGGGCTCGAACATGGACGGGAAGGCTCCGGTCGGATTGATGTTCCCGGAGGCGGCCAGGCCGATTCCGCCCGTGACGGCCGCGGCCAGGTCGGTGAGGATGTCACCGAAGAGGTTGTCCGTGACGATGACGTCGAAGCGCTCCGGCTGCGTGACGAAGAAGATCGTCGCGGCGTCCACGTGCAGGTAGTCGGTGGTGACCTCGGGGTACTCCCGGCCGACCTTGTCGAAGATGTTCTTCCACAGGTGACCCGCGTACACGAGGACGTTGTTCTTGTGAACGAGCGTCAGCTTCTTGCGGGGGCGGGCATTGGCCCGCTCGTAGGCGTCGCGGACGACGCGCTCGACACCGTACGCGGTGTTGACGCTGACCTCGGTGGCCACCTCGGCGGGGGTGCCGGTGCGCAGGCTGCCGCCGTTGCCGGTGTACGGACCCTCGGTGCCCTCGCGGACGACGACGAAGTCGATGTCCGGGCGGCCCGCCAGGGGGGTGGCGGTGTTGGGGAACAGCTTCGACGGCCGCAGGTTGATGAAGTGGTCGAACGCGAAGCGCAGCTTCAGCAGCAGGCCGCGCTCCAGCACGCCGGACGGGACCGAGGGGTCGCCGATGGCGCCCAGCAGGATCGCGTCGTGGCGCGCCAGGGCTTCGAGTTCCGCGTCCGGGAGGGTCTCACCGGTGCGGTGCCAGCGCTGGGCGCCGAGGTCGTACTGCCTGGTCTCCAGCTTCACATCCTGGGGCAGGACCGCGGTAAGGACCTTGAGTCCCTGAGCCACGACTTCCTGGCCGATGCCATCACCGGGGATCACTGCGAGATTGATGCTGGTCGACATGGCGAAACCGTACTCCGCGTCCAGCCCTCAGACATTTCGCGTCCACGATGTGGACGCGAAATGTCCCCCGGAGGGCGTCAGTGGCCGGTCGAACCGCCGTTGTCGCGGCGGTCGAGGGCGCGCTGCAGCGCTGCGGCGGCGTTCTTGCGCTCGTCGGCCGTGGCGGAGGCGTGGCGGACGCGGCGGGCGGCGGTGGTTGCGGTCATGGTGATCGACTCCTTGAGATCACGGCGTGGCGGGGCCACGGATGAGGGGTTCCTTCAAGGCGCCGGAAGAGGCGGGGAGCAGCGCGCCGCAGGGGTTGCCTGCCAGGGGCGCGCGCTCTCGACCGCCATTCGCCTGATCGGCGAGACGTTCGGCTCCTACCAAGCTAGGGCAGGTCCCGCTGTATGTCTCGGCAATTACTCGGACTTCCTACTATCTGAGACGCCCATCCCCCCGAAGAGACGCCCCCCGAAGGTCCGCTTCAGGTCCTGCCGGAGCGAAGTTCCCTGATCAGAGCCTTGATCGCGAGAGTTGCGGCGGCTTCCGACGTGGTGACGTATCCCACCTCGCGCACCGGCCCCAACGGGCCCAGTCCGGCGATCTCCACGGCCTCCGTCGCGTCCCTCAGGGACAGCTCGGGCATGATCGCCATGCCGAGCCCCCGACCGACCATGGTCAGCACCATGGCGTCGTCCTCCGCCTTGACCGTCGCCCGCGGGATC
Source organism: Streptomyces sp. NPDC058880 (assembly GCF_042742535.1). NCBI lineage: Bacteria > Bacillati > Actinomycetota > Actinomycetes > Kitasatosporales > Streptomycetaceae > Streptomyces > Streptomyces sp. NPDC058880. The sequence continues at coordinate 45,473 of NZ_JBHYMC010000040.1, read as the reverse complement.
CAGTCCTGCGCCCGCCACCAGGCCCGGGTGTAGGAGCCGCAGTTCTCGTCCCAGTCCATGAGGGGCAGCGACTTCGGGTCGGGGTGCCCCGCCGGGTGCACCAGGTGGTACGCCTCCTGCGCGAGCACCCCCGTCAGCAGGCCGGGCGGCGCCGCGCCCGGCGAACCGCCCAGGGTGGCGATGCCCAGATCCGCACGGCCCGCCGCCACTTCCCCCGCCGCGCCGGCACCGATCTCGCGGACCACGCGGACCTCCGGGCGGATGCCGGGGTGCCGGGCGGTCAGTCGCTCCAGGGCGGGCGGCAGCAGGTGCAGGGCGGCGCTCCGGAACGCCGCGATCCGCAGAACTCCGTCCAGGGCGCCGCCGCCGTCGCCCCGGCCCGCACTGCGCACCTCCGCGCCCATGACCTCGTACAGCCGCAGGATGCGGCGGGCGTGTCCGACCGCCCGCTCCCCCGCCGGCGTGGGCGAGGCCCCCGCCCGTCCGCGGTCGAAGAGCACCGCGCCGAGCTTGGCCTCGCTGCCGCGCACCGAGTGCGACACGGCCGACTGGGTGAGGCCGAGCGCCGCGGCCGCGGCGGAGAAGCCGCGGGCCTCCGCGACGGCCACCAGGATGCGCAGTTCGCGCGGGAGAAGATCGGACACCGGGGCCCCCACCTCGTGGTATGAGTGATGCTCATGGATGTGTGACGTCCATGAACCCAACCCCCTGCCCGGCCCCCGGATTCCTTCCTAGCGTTGCGGACATGACCACGAACACCGCTCGCGCCGTACACCAGATCGCCCGCCCCGAAGGCTTCCCCGCGTCCTCCGACTTCGCCCACGTCTCCTCCCCGGTCCCCGAGCCCCGGCCCGGCACCGCCCTGGTGGAGAACCTGCTGCTCTCCGTGGACCCCTACCACCGCGGCCTGATGGACGGCGGCGAGGGCGGCTTCGAGCTGAACGCCCCGCTGGAGGGCCGCTCGGTGGGCCGGGTGATCGCCTCCCGAGACCCGGGCCTACGCGAGGGCGACCTGGTCTTCCACCGCGAGGGCTGGCGCACGCACGCCCTCGTCACCCTCGGGAAGGCTGGTGCCCGCACGCTGCGCGGCCATGCGGGCGTACCGCTGGAGGCGTACCTGTCGATCCTCGGCGGCACCGGCCTCACCGCGTACGCCGCACTGACCCGGACCGCAGCACTGAGAGAGGGCGAGGACCTGTTCGTCTCCGCCGCCGCGGGCGGCGTCGGCACCGCCACCGGGCACCTCGCACGGCTGCTGGGCGCGCGGCGCGTCATCGGCAGTGCGGGCTCGGCGGCGAAGGTCCGCCACCTCACGGACGTTCTCGGCTTCGACGCGGCCTTCGACTACCACGACGGCCCGGTCGGCGAGCAGCTCGCCCAAGCCGCCCCCGAGGGCATCGACGTCTACGTGGACAACGTGGGAGGCGAGCACCTGGAGGGCGCGATCGGCGCACTGCGGGAGTTCGGCCGGATCGCCTGGGTCGGCGCCGTCTCGACCTACAACGGCGGCCGCTCCCCCGCCGCGCCCCGCAACCTCTTCGAGATCGTGCACAAATCGCTGCGCCTGGAGGGCGTAATGGTTCGACATCACACCAATCTTCAGGAGGAGTTGGAGGACCTCCTCGTCCCTCACCTGCGCAGCGGCCGGATCGGCACCGACACCACCGTTGTCCAGGGCTTCGAGCACACGGTGGAGGCCTTCCGCGGCATGCTCCGCGGCGAGAACACGGGCAAGATGCTCGTGCGGATCAAGGCCTGACTCCGGCCGCCCGGAAGTTCACCGAACTCTTACCGCACGGCTGTGGACCTTTGAGGCCACCCCCGCCACCCTTGCCGTCGATGTGCCACCGGGGCACCACAGTTGGAGGCGAGGGACCAGTGACACCGATCAGCCGAAGAGGTTTCGTGGGAATCGGCGCCGGGCTGATGGCGGGGGCCGCGCTACCCGTCACGGCGCCCTCGTCGGCGGCCGCGGCCTCGGCGAGCGGCACCCTCACCGACGTGCAGCACGTGGTGATCCTGATGCAGGAGAACCGCAGCTTCGACCACTACTTCGGCGGGCTGAAGGGCGTCCGCGGGTTCGGCGACCGTGCCGCCGGCAACATCCCGGGCGGCTGGGGCACCTTCAACCAGCCCAACTGGGGCGCCCGGCAGTACCCGTGGAAACTGTCCGCCACCCCGCCGGCCGGCGGGGTGGACGGCGCGACCCTGGCCCAGTGCAGCGGCGACCTCCCGCACAGCTGGACCTCGCAGCACGCCGCCTGGAACAAGGGCCGGATGGACAACTGGGTCCTGGGGGTCGGCAGCACCCGCACCCTCGGCCACCTGGACCGGGGCGACCTCCCCTTCCACTACGCCCTCGCCGACAACTACACGGTCTGCGACGCGTACTTCTGCTCCGCCCTCAGCGCGACCGGTCCGAACCGCACCTTCCTCTGGAGCGGGAAGGTCGACGCCGGCAGCAAGGACGGCGGTGAGGAGTCGGGGCTGACCTGGGAGACGTACGCCGAGGCCCTGCAGCGCGCCGGCGTGACCTGGAAGGTCTACCAGAACGCCCAGGACAACTACGGCGACAACGGCCTCGCCTACTTCAGGAACTTCACCGACGCGGCTCCCGGGAACCCGCTGTGGGACCAGGGCATGGCCTCGGTCCCCAAGGTGACCGGCTCCACCCCGGACGACATCGCGGCCGCCATCCGCGCCGACGCCGTCGCGGGCACCCTCCCCCAGGTGTCCTGGGTCGTCGCCAGCGAGGCCTTCTCGGAGCACCCCTACGCCCCGCCCGGCGACGGCGCGCACTTCGTGGACCTGGTCTACCGCGCCCTCGCAGCGAACCCCGAGGTCTTCGACTCCACCGTCCTGATCCTCAACTACGACGAGAACGACGGCTTCTTCGACCACGTTCCGCCCCCGGTCGCGCCGCCCGGCACCCCCGGTGAGTACGTGGACGGCGTCCCGATCGGGCTCGGCTTCCGCGTGCCCATGCTGGTCATGTCCCCGTGGACGCGCGGCGGATGGGTCAGTTCGGAGGTCTTCGACCACACCTCGGTGCTCCGCTTCCTGGAGACCTGGACCGCCGCCCTCGGCACGCCGGCCACCTGCCCGAACATCAGCGCCTGGCGCCGCCGGGTGGTGGGCGACCTGACCGGCGTCTTCGACTTCGCGCACCCGGTGTACGGGGTTCCGGCGGGCCTGCCGCCGACCGCCAAGGTGATCGGCCAGGCCACCTGCGCCCCGCTTCCCAATCCGGTGCCGCAGGACAACGCCCTCCCGGCGCAGGAGCCGGGCACCCGTCCGGCGCGCGCCCTCCCTTACCAGGTCAACGGCAACCTGGATCGCTTCGAGTTCGGAGCGGCCGGCCAGATCACGGCCTGGTTCTCGATGACCAACCAGGGTGCCCAGGCCAAGCGGCCCGCGCACTTCTCGATCCACCCGCACCAGCACCGCGACACGGCGGCCTGGCAGTACACGGTGGACCCGGGCGACACCTCGACCGACTACTTCCACATCGGTCTCGGCCACGGCTCCGGCAAGTACGACATCTCGATGTACGGACCGAACCGCTTCCTGCGGCGCTTCATCGGCGACGCGTCCAAGGCGGGCCGCGCGATCGAGGTGGCGGCGCGGTTCGCGGTGGAGCCCGGTACCGGTAGGACGGCGGTCTGGTTCAAGATGACGAACTCCTCCGCCTCCCCCGTCACCTTCACGATCCGCTCCAACGCCTACCGTTCGGACGGCCCGTGGACGTACACCGTCCCGGCGCACTCCTCCCGCGAGGACTTCTTCAACGCGGTGGCGTACACCAAGGGCTGGTACGACTTCACGATCCTGGCCGACTCCGACGGCACCTGGTCGCGCCGCTACACGGGCCATATCGAGACGGGCTCGGCGAGCGTTTCGGGGTCGTGACCCCGCAGGTGTCCTAAAGGACGTCCCCGTCGCGCCAGTCGAAGTCGAGCCGCCCGGCGGGGTCCGGCCGGACCCCGCCGGGCGGTGTCCACACATGGGTGGAGCCCTCCTCCTCGGGCAGCCGCACCGGTCCCTCCGGGGAGAGCACCCCCACCTCGCCCGGCCACACCGACCAGCCCCGGGCCAGGTAGAGCCCGGCGCCCTGTTCCGAGGCCGACAGCGCGCCCAGCACGTAGGCCCCCGCCACGACCTGCTCCAGCCGCTCCGTCACCCGTCCGCCGAGGCCGCGGCGGCGCAGGTCGGCCCGTACGGCAACGGCCTCGACGTATCCGGTGCGCAGGGCGCGCCCCCGGTGCACGACCCGCCGCTGTACGACACTTCCGTGCGCGGCGAGCCTGCCGTCCACGCCGATCAGCACGTGCATGCCGCCGAGCGCGTGCTCGAAGTCCTCGTCGGCGAAGTCCCCCTCGAAGGCGTCGTCGAGCAGGGTCCGGATCGCGCGGAGCTCGGCGGCGGTCAGTTCCGAGGTGTGCGCGGTGCGCGTGTCCATCTCTGCTCCCGCCAGTCGGTGACTCGGCGTACTCGGTGGACCGCGTGCGGCCGTCCGGGCTCCCGGCATCCGGACGCCGCGCTCCGACGCCTTCGCTCATCCCGTGAACGTACCAAGGACCGGGGCCGCACCGAGATCGCATTGCGGACGCCGAACGCCGGACACCGGCCGCCATCGGCCGAACCGGCTCTGGCGGTCTGGACCAGTGCTTCGGCAGACTCGCCCCATGTCGCCCGATACCCAGCAGTGGACCCCCACCCACGGCCAGCCGTACCGTCCGGCCGCCTACCGGCCCGAACGGATGCCGCAGCACGAATCCCTCGCACGCGCCGCCGAGTTGCGGGCGCGGATGGACCAGCGGCGGACCGTACGCCACTTCTCCCCCGACCCGGTGCCCGAACAGGCCGTCCTGGACGCCATCGCCTGCGCGGCGACGGCGCCGTCCGGAGCGCACCAGCAGCCGTGGACCTTCGTCCTGGTCAAGGATCCGGCCGTACGCCGGCAGATCCGTGCGGCCGCAGAACAGGAGGAGGAGCTCTCCTACGACGGGCGCCTCGGCGACGAATGGCTGGCGGCCCTGCGCCCGCTCGGCACGGACGCCGTGAAAACCCACCTCACGGACGCACCGGCGCTGATCGTGGTCTTCCAGCAGCGGTACTGGCTCGGCCCCGACGGCACGAAGCGCAAGCACTACTACGTGGACGAGTCGGTCGGCATCGCGGTCGGCATGCTGCTCTCCGCCCTGCACCTGAGCGGCTTGGCCGCCCTGATCCACACGCCGAGCCCGATGCGCTTCCTGAGTCACGTCCTGGACCGGCCGGAGAACGAGAAGGCCTTCGCGGTGATCCCGGTCGGTTACCCGGCGGACGACTGCACGGTCCCGGACCTGGTCCGCAAGTCCCTCGACCAGGTCATCGTCGAGGTCTGACGGCCTCACCGCCGGGCGGCTCCTGCTCCTGCTCCTGCTCCTGGCCGGGGTTGTCCGCCAGGGAACTGGAAACCGCCCCCGTTCCGGACTTGGGGGTACCGGAACGGGGGCGGGGTTCAGCAGGGGCCGGGGTCAGCCCATGTGGGGGTAGCCGTACTCGGTCGGCGGGACCAGGGTCTCCTTGATGGAGCGGGTCGAGGTCCAGCGGAGCAGGTTCGACGCGGCGCCGGCCTTGTCGTTGGTCCCCGAGGCGCGGCCCCCGCCGAAGGGCTGCTGGCCGACGACCGCGCCGGTGGACTTGTCGTTGATGTAGAAGTTGCCCGCCGCGAAGCGGAGCTTCTCCATCGCGTCCGCCGCTGCGTAACGGTCCGCGGCGATGATCGAGCCGGTCAGGGCGTACGCCGAGACGGACTCCATCTGAGCCAGCATCTCCTCGTACTTCTCGTCCTCGTAGACGTGCACGGCGAGGATCGGGCCGAAGTACTCGGTCGTGAAGACCTCGTTCTCCGGGTCGGTGCAGACGATGACGGTCGGGCGGACGAAGTAGCCCTCGGAGTCGTCGTAGGTACCGCCCGCGACGATCTCACAGGTCGGGTCGGCCTTGGCGCGGTCGATCGCGGCCTTGTTCTTCGCGAAGGAGCGGTCGTCGATGACAGCGCCGATGAAGTTGGTCAGGTCGGTGACCGGGCCCATGGTGATGCCGTCGACCTCGGCCGCGAAGGCCTCCTTGAAGCCGTCGTTCCAGATGGAGGCCGGGACGTAGGCGCGCGAGGACGCCGAGCACTTCTGGCCCTGGAACTCGAATGATCCGCGGGTCAGGGCGGTCTTCAGGATCGCGCGGTCCGCGGACGGGTGCGCGACGACGAAGTCCTTGCCGCCGGTCTCGCCGACCAGGCGCGGGTAGGACTTGTACGTCTCGATGTTGTTGCCGACCGTCTTCCACAGGTACTGGAAGGTCTTGGTCGAGCCGGTGAAGTGGATGCCTGCCAGCTCCGGGTGGTTCAGGGCCACCTCGGACACGGCGATGCCGTCGCCCGTCACCAGGTTGATGACGCCCTTGGGCAGGCCGGCCTCCTCCAGGAGCTCCATGAGGAGGACGGCGGAGTGGGTCTGCGTCGGGGACGGCTTCCACAGGACCACGTTGCCCATCAGGGCGGGAGCGGTCGGCAGGTTACCGGCGATGGCCGTGAAGTTGAAGGGCGTGATCGCGTAGACGAAGCCTTCGAGCGGGCGGTGGTCGCTGCGGTTCCACACGCCGGCGGAGTTCGCGACCGGCTGCTCGGCCAGGATCTGGCGGGCGAAGTGGACGTTGAAGCGCCAGAAGTCGACGAGCTCGCACGGGGTGTCGATCTCCGCCTGCTGGGCGGTCTTCGACTGGCCCAGCATGGTGGAGGCGGCGAGCTTCTCGCGCCACGGGCCGGACAGCAGCTCGGCGGCGCGCAGGATGATCGCCGCGCGGTCGTCGAAGGACATCGCGCGCCAGGCCGGGGCGGCGGCCAGGGCGGCGTCGATAGCCTCCTGGGCGTCGGCCCCGGTGGCGTTCGCGTAGGTGCCGAGCACCGACTTGTGGTCGTGCGGCTGGACCACGTCGAAGCGCTCGCCGCCGCCCATCCGCTTGACGCCGTTGATCGTCATCGGGAGGTCGATCGGGTTCTCGGACAGCAGCTTCAGCTGCGCCTCGAGACGCGCGCGCTCCGGGGTCCCGGGGGCGTACGAGTGGACCGGCTCGTTGACCGGCGCGGGGACCTGGGTCACAGCATCCATGGGGCTGATAACTCCTTAGACCTGGTTCTTGGCTAGTTCTTGGTGATCATCGAGCGGACGAAGAACAGGAGGTTGGCCGGCTTCTCCGCGAGGCGGCGCATGAAGTAGCCGTACCAGTCCGTCCCGTACGCGGTGTACACGCGCATGCGGTGGCCTTCGGCGGCGAGCCGCAGGTGCTCCTCGCTGCGGATGCCGTACAACATCTGGAATTCGTACTCGTCCAGCTTGCGCCCGGCCTTGCGGGCGAGCTCCTGGCCGATGGCGATCAGGCGCGGGTCATGGGACCCGATCATCGGGTAGCCCTCGCCGTCCATCAGGATCTTGAGGATGCGGACGTACGCCTTGTCGATCTCGGCCTTGTCCTGGTAGGCAACCTCGGCGGGCTCCTTGTAGGCGCCCTTGACGATCCGCACGCGGCTGCCGTTGGCGGCCAGCCGGCGGGCGTCGGCCTCGGTGCGGAAGAGGTACGCCTGGATGACGCAGCCGGTCTGCGGGAAGTCCCTGCGCAGCTCCTCGTGGATGGCGAACATCGAGTCGAGGGTCGTGTGGTCCTCGGCGTCCAGCGTCACGGTGGTGCCGATGGCGGCGGCAGCCTCCACGACCGGGCGGACGTTGGCGAGCGCCAGCTCGTGGCCGCCCTCCAGGGCCTGGCCGAACATGGACAGCTTGACGGACATCTCGGCCTTCTCGCCGAGGCCGAGCTCCGCGAGGCGCTCGATGAGCTGGAGGTAGGCGTCACGCGCGGCGTGGGACTGCGCCACCTCGGTGATGTCCTCGCCGACGACGTCGAGGGTGACCTCCAGGCCCGCCCTGGTGAGGTCCTCGACGATCGGGATGACCTGGTCGACCGTCTCTCCGGGGATGAAACGGTTCACCACGGGCTTGGTCACCGGGGCGGCAGAGACGATACGACGCATCTTGTCGCTGCGCGAAGCGGCGAGGATCACGGGACCCAGCACGGGGCACCTCCAGCGGGTGGCAGAAGAAAAGCGCAAGTGAAACCACCGTGAAACCTAAGGATCGCTTCGATCCTCTGCCATCGACAGCTGTCACGCATCCGTGTCCGCGATCTCATACATCTGTCTGAAGACGATGGCCGCGGGTGGGAGAATGTCCGCGTGAAGGGCGATTACCAGGACCTGGTGGACGAGATCTCGGCGCTGCTCGGCGCCCCGGCGACCCTTGAGAACCGGGACTTCCGCCTCATTGCCTTCGGCGCCCACGACAGCGACGACGATCTCGCGATGGACCCCGTGCGCACCCGGTCGATCCTGACCCGACAGTCGACGGCTGCCGTCCGTGCCTGGTTCGAGGGCTTCGGCATCGCCCGCGCCACCGGCCCCGTCCGCATCCCGGCGGCACCCGACGCAGGCGTGTTCCGGGGGCGGATCTGCCTGCCGGTGCGGTCCCGGGGCGTCGTGCAAGGCTACGTGTGGCTGCTCGACCAGGAGCCCGGCACGCCCGGCCCCGACCCCTCTGCGCTGGCCGCGGCCATGGAGGTGGCCCAGCGGATCGGAGTGCTGCTCGCCGAGGAGGCGAAGGCCGGAGCGGACCTGTCACGGGAGTTCCAGGCGGTGCTCACGGCGGCGCGGGGGTGGCAGCAGGACATGGCGGTGGCTGCCCTGCGGGCCGCCCTCGGGCCGGGCGGGGACGGCCTGCACGCGGCGGTCTGCGTGACGCCCTGGCCCGACGAGGCTCCGGCGTCCGTACCGGGCGCGGCGGCCGTGTGCGTCGTACCCCGGCGGGGCGGCGGCGCGGGCGAGCCGGGCGAGGTGCCGGCCGCCGGGCCCGCGGGCGGCCTGGCTCTGGCTCTGCTGCTCCGGCTGCGGTCGACGGACGCGCTGGCTCCGGCCCTGACGGCGGTGGCACGGCTGCTGCCGCGCGCGGCACGGCCGACGGCGACCGCGGCCGCTGCGGGCTCCGCCGCATCCCGCTCCGGGGCGGCGGCCGGCGCGTCCGCGGCCGCCGGTGCCACCCCTGCGGCCGGCGCGCTCCGGATGACCGCGGGCGTCGCCGATCCCCTCCGCGGCCTCGCCGACCTGCCCGCCGCCTGGGAACAGGCCGTCGCCGCGGCTCGCGCGGCGGTCGCCGAGCCGCGACTCGGCCCGGTTGCCCAGTGGTCGCAGATCGGCCCGTACCGGCTGTTGGCGAACCTGGCCGCCGACCCGGTGGACGATCCGGCGGCCCGCACCCTGCTCGCCCCCGCACACCGCGAACTGGCCCGTACCGCCGAGGTGTTCCTGGACTGCGCCGGCCAGGCGGGCCGCGCCGCCGCCGCCCTCGGCATCCACCGCCAGACGCTCTACTACCGGCTCGGCCGCGTGGAACAGCTGACCGGGCTCGACCTCGACGCGGGCGAGGACCGCCTGCTGCTCCACATGGCCCTGAAGGCCTCCCGCCTGGCCTGAGATCTAGGATCCGCAGCTTCGTTAGCAGTAAAGGTGGTTCGTTAGAGACGGGGTGCTTCTCCACCCCCGACCAGGCCGTCTCCCCCAGCGTCCCGACATCACCCGCGAGTGGCTGCACCACGAGTACGTCGAGCGTCAACGCGACATGGCCAACCTCGCCCGTGAACGTGGCGTCACCCACTACCACCTCACCAAACTGGCCAGGGGCTGGGGTCTTCCGATCCGCAGCCCCGGTGCCCGGTACAACGCCATCGGCCACCTTGCCCTCTCCCGGACACCCTCCCCAGCCATCCGAGCCGTGACCATGTGCGCGGCCGCGCTGGACCGCCTGCGAACCATCGTCCAGGTCCCCGGCCGCAGCAGCTTCGCCGCCGCGGCGAGGGCCATCTACCAGGGACGCGACAGCGCCCTCAGGCAACGAATCCAGGGGATCGAGGAGGCAGTCGGCTTCCGCGTCATCGACCGATCCGCCAAACCGCTCGCCCCAACGGAATACGGAAGCAAGTTCCTCCACGAAGCGACAGACATCCTCAAGATTGCTGACCAGGCACCGGCCTCATCGCCGGACGTGCTGCCATCTGGCAAACCGGGCCGAAGAAGCATCCCCACTCACAAGCCGCTGACGCCCACTCAGGAAACAGGGCGGCGAGACGAGGGGAGGCGAAGAATCTCCTCCTGCTACAGCAGAGGAGCTACACCCCTTATGAGCATTTAGCTGCAATTTGTTCATACGGTCATGCGTTTGCCGTTTTCCCCCTTTTTCGAAGAGTCCTATTTCCGGTCAATCTATTTGAGCATCGAATTGTAACCAATTCTGCATGTATGCGCAGCGCGCGAGTGGGAGGCGCTGGGCGCCGAGGGGCCTTACGAGGGACGGGCGACTGAAGTTTCGTGCCCGTCAGGGTCGAAGGAAGCGGAACGGTGGTCGCCGCCGAAAACGGGCCACGGCCACTCGCATCAGCCACGAAAATTCAGCCCCATGCATCGACAACGACCCTATGTTCGATCAATCCGTTGGGGTCGCTTCCTGCTGCCCCAACTTCAGGGTTCTTCGAATGAAGGGCGCAGTGCATGCGAATGAATCTAGCGTTCCGGTCCCTCGGGGCCGGAGCGTGTACCGCTGCGATACTCATATCGGCTGCAACAGGTGCGACGGCGCAGCCTTCCAGTCCCACACCTTCGGCCGGAGGGCCGTCGCCAGACGCCGCCTCGCCCTGGACTGCAAAGGAAGCCCAGGGTCTCTTATCACCGAAACGCATGGCAGCGGCCCAGCTGTGGAACCCGCAGGTCGGTTCGGATCCGACAGGCCGGTCACTGGGTTCCCGGTTCCCGACTCAGAATGCGGAAGGACCTGATGCCGGAGTCCTCTTCCGTATCACTAAAGAGGGCGTGTATTTCTGTGGTGCGGGTGTCATCTCAAGTCCGCACCGCAACCTGCTTGCGACGGCCGCCAGCTGCTTGACCGGGGACCCTACAGATAGGCTTGCTTTCGCCCCGCAGGTCCTCAAGAACGCCGCCGGTTTACTGGAGGCGCCCAAGGGTGTCTACGCCGTCAGGAAGCAAGGAAACCGGTCCCTCGTGTGGACCGGCCCCGAATCGGGCGGCGCCGCATCGAGGGTCGCTGTCGGCTTCGCCGTGGTCGACAAGGGCATCAAGGGCGACCAACTTGAGGACACGGTCCCTGGCCACCGGCTGCTGGCCGACGGCGGGTACGCGCACGGGGGTGTTCGGATCGCCGGCCACGGCGTCTCGGAATCGAGGCCGCCCGCAGCGTGCATCGGCGACACATCCGAGGCGGCCGTGACAGGCGCCCAGAATCCGTACCTGCAGATGGACTGCGGCAAGGCTGGCGCGGGACTCGCCGACGGGTCTGTCTTCATCGCCGACTACGACGCGAAGACGCGTGTCGGCAACATGATCGGCGTCTCGCAGCGTGTCGCCGCTCCTGGCAGCCCTTCCGTGACCTACGGGGCGTACTTCGACAACCCGGTCCAGGCCCTCTACGACGAGGCCGTTCGCGGCAGCAGGCCGACCGTGACACCTCCGATCACACCGCCCGGTGCCAGCCCCTCACGGCCGACCCCCCGTCCCTCGCCTTCCACCTCGCCCTCCTCGTCTCCCAAGACGCCGGACCCGGTGACTCCCGACGGCGACGGCCTCAAGGCGACGCCTGCCCAGATCGAGGCCGCGAAAGCGGCCGAGGCATATTGGACGCCGGAACGCATTGCCAAGGCCACGCCCGTGGAGAGCGGAAAGCAGTCCGCCCCCGGAGCTGCGCGCGAGAACGGCGTTGCAGCAGTCGCCCCGTCCCACTTCGACAACAACGGCGTCGCGACGGTGGGCGTGTTCCTCATCAACGAGGACGATGATCCCCAGTCGGACCCGGGTGGCCGCGACCAGTTCTGCTCCGCGAGTTCCGTGGCCTCACCGACCAAGTCGCTCGTGCTCACCGCAGCGCACTGCCTGAACGACAACGATCGCTGGAAGCGCCTCGCCTTCGCACCCGGCTGGAAGCCGGACCCCGCGAACCCGAACCGTGGAATAGCGCCATACGGAATCTTCCCAATGGTGTCGGGAAAGCTCTACATCGACGGCAGGTACCTCACCCAAGGGCCGTCCAAGGCAGATGACCTCGACTTCGCGTTCATGCGGGTCGGCCCCAACTCGAAGGGCCAATTCCTCGAGAACGCCACCGGAATGGGCAACTCCCTCACCACTCTCTCCTCGCAGCAGCTCAGCCAGAAGAACGTAAGCCTCTTCGGTTTTCCCGGCGGTTCCAAGGCGCCGCTCGTCTGCCCCTCGACGAACACCACTGGATTCTCCGGACGGTTCCTGAAGATCGCCTGCAAGGGCTACGCAGGCGGTGTGTCCGGCGGTCCCTTTCTTCGCAACTTCGACGGCAAGCGCGGAGATGTGATCGGCGTCATCGGCGGATGGAAGACCGGCGGAACCATCGACGACGAGTCCTACTCCTCCCAGTTTGACGCGGATATCATACGGCTCTACAACCAGGCGGTGAACGACTACGAGCCCGACAAGCCCACCGGCGGGACAATGGGCGGCGGAGACCTCTGGAAGCACGCCACCGGTGCCGCATCCGGCTCCTTCCACACCAGCTCCCAGGAATTCGGCGACTCGGACCTCATTGTCAAGTGGGATGACGGAGAGGTCACGCTGTACCCCGGCGATCAGAACTTCGGCTTCTACGCTGGCTGCAAGCCCGGCGAACCCTGCGAGACGCAGCTGGCCAAGCCCAACGACATGTGGAAGAACTACGCAGACGTCATCACGGCAGGCGACTACGCAGGCACCAACGCCTACGACCTCATGGTCAAGTGGGTGGACGGCGAAGTGACGATCTACCCGGACGTCAGCCAGAACACCAAGCTCCCCACCTCGCTGGACGAGCACCTGCCCAACGAGATCACCCTCGCCGCACCGGACTCGGTCTTCAAGTACGCCCGCGGATTCGCGACCGGCAAGTACGGCGGCAACCAGTGGCCCGACGACTTGATCGTCCGCTGGAGTGACGGCGAGGTCACCAAGTACACCGACATCGACGGCGCCGGACTGCACGGTGAAGAACAGCTCGCAGCACCGAACGATCTCTGGAAGACCGCGAGCCTTATCACCGGCGGTGACCTCGACGGCGACAGTAATGGCGCTACCCCCAACCACGACCTGCTTGTCGTGTGGGCCAGCGGGAAGGTGAGCGTCTTCCCCGACGTGAACACAGGCCGGCTGCAGAACGAGAGCGTCGTCGCATCAAGCTCCACATGGACCTATGCACGCGTGATCGCCCTGGGCGAGTACGGCATGAACGACTGGGAGGACGACCTCTTCGTCCGCTGGTCGGACGGCGAGGTCACCGTGTACGGGAACACCCAGGCCGACGCGCTCGGCCGCGAGTACCAGCTCGTGCCGCCGGCTCCGGCAGGCTTCGCAGCTGCGGCAGGCGCCGTCCGCCCGGACGACCCCTGTGCGAAAGTGTGTGGACCGGAACTGTATCGCCGTAGCCACTAAAGCCCCCTAGCGGTGGGGGGCTTCGCTCGGACCGAAGCCCCCCACCGCACGAACCAAGGACACTGCTGTGCGCATACCAAGGCTCCTCATCCTCTTAGCCGTCACTACTGCTCTTGCCGGATGCAGCAGCCAGGAGGATCCGGCCTACGAGGCGGTGTGGGAGTCGGACGACGCCCTGCAGAGAGCGCAAGCAGTTCTGAAGGACGATGACGCCTCGGCGCAGCGCGTGCGGTTCGGTTCTCCGCACGTTGGCTCAGGCATGAACGAGAAGCTCGAGACGAGCGGTGACAACGCCTACCGCTTCGATGTCGTATGCGATAGCGCAGACGTTCGCAAGATAACGGTCTCCCTCACCCGGGAAGCATCGAAGAAGCAAGTCGACGTGACATGCGCGGGTACCTCACGCAAGCGGCCCACACGTATCAACTTCCCCGCCGGTCCACCCGTCACGGTGACGGTCGTACCGGCATCGGGCGACCTCATGGGCCTGATCGTCTGGGAGCTCAAGACCGTCGACCCAGCGAATGTGCAGGGCTGCGCCGACGAAATCGCGGGCTGCTAAACGGAGAAGCGTCGTTGGGCACAGTTCGTTTCGAGGGGCGGCGCTGATCAAGCAGTGTGGGCGTACTGCTGCCGCTTGGGGTCGGCGCAGACGGTGAAGCGCGAATCCGGAGGACAGCTTCCGTTTCGGGAAGGCCGCGCGAGTTCAAGCCCATTAACTCAACGTGACCCCAATGGGTGTCGCTCAGCCCTCGATTGCTCACAGTACGCCAACAGCGCTTACTCCCCGCGATACGCATTGCCTCCAACACTGCAGGTCGAAGGTCCGCCCCTGCTCACGAATCCGCGGACCCTACATGAGGGGCCCCGGGCCGGCCCGGGGCTGCGCCCGGCGCCCCGCCGTTTCGGGTCCGCGGCCGTCGGCCGGGTGTGGCGACTCCGGGCTCCGGCTACCCCTGCGGCCGGGTCATCGCCTCGGCGGCCCGGCGCATGCCCTCGGTGAACTCCTCGGCCGTGGCCGCCGACTCCGGGTCGAAGAGCCACTGGATCATCAGGCCGTTGAGCAGCGCCTGGTAGAAGGAGCCCAGGGTGCGCACGTCCCGGTCGTCGAGTTCGCCCTCCGGGGTGCCGGTGAGCATCGAGATCAGCCCGCGGCGCCCCTCGGCCTGCGAGGCGGCGAGCAGGGTCCGCAACTCGGGCCGCTGGTCGCGGCCGAGCGCCACCTCCAGGCTCGCCGCCCAGACGGGTGCGGACTTCTCGTGCTGCGCGATGACGCCTTCCCACAGTGCGCGGAAGCGCTCCAGCGATCCGCCCTCACCGGCCAGACTGTCCTGGAAGACCGCCCCCCACTCCTCCATCAGGCCGATGAACGCCTCGGTGAGCAGGGCGTCCTTCGAGCCGTAGTGGTAGCCGATGGAGGCGAGGTTCGTCCCCGACGCGCTGACGATGTCGCGCGCGGTGGTGCGCACGAACCCCTTCTCCACCAGGCACTTCTTGGCGCCTTCGAGCAGATCTTCGCGATGTCCCATGCCCTCACCGTAGCAAGACGGATGTACCAGACGACAGTCCCATACAAGCGTTTCACACGCTTGTCATAGACAGACGTTTTATACATGTGTACGTTTCTCGGCATGTCGAACCCCTCCGCCACAGCACGCCTCGCCGGCCGCCGCGAATGGACCGCCTTCACCGTCCTGTCGCTGCCCCTGCTCCTGGTCTCCATGGACGTCTCGGTCCTCTACTTCGCCATCCCGGCGATCACCGAACAGCTCGACCCGAGCGCCACCCAGCAGCTCTGGATCTTCGACAGCTACGCCTTCGCCCTCTCCGGACTGCTGATCACGATGGGCTCGCTCGGCGACCGGATCGGCCGCCGCAGGCTGCTGCTGATCGGAGCCGGCGCCTTCGGCATCGCCTCGGTGGGTGCCGCCTACTCCACCAGCGCGGAGATGCTCATCGCCGCCCCGGTCCTGCTGGGCATAGGCGGTGCCACACTGATGCCGTCCACGCTGGCACTCGTCCGCAACCTCTTCCAGGACGACGGCCAGCGCGGCAAGGCCATCGCCATCTGGTCCGGCGCCATGACCGGCGGCATCGCGCTCGGATCGGCTCAGCGGCATGATGCTGAACCACTTCTGGTGGGGCTCCGTCTTCCTGGTCAACGTGCCCGCGATGGCCCTCCTGCTCACCCTGGTCCCCTTCCTGGTCCCGGAGTTCAAGGACCCCGCCCCCGGCCGCTTCGACCTGCTCGGCGCCCCGCTGTCCGCGGCCGCCGTACTGCCGGTCGTGGACGGCCATGATCAGCCGTTCGCTGTTCCGGGGCCGCGGCTTCGGCTCCGGTATCGCCCTGAACACCCTCGCCGCCTTCGCCATGCTCGGCTCGGCCTACTTCACCACCCAGTACCTCCAGTCGGTATTCGGCATGGGCGCACTGGAAGCCGCCCTGTGGAGCCTCGCCCCCTCCGTTGTCATCGGCGCGGCGGCCCCCGCCTCCGCCGCCCTCGCCCGCAGGACGGACCGGGCCCACGTCGTCGCCGGCGGGTTCGTCCTCGCCGCCGCCGGCTGCTCGCTGATCGCGCTGGTGGGCACCGACTCCCTGTGGCTGCTGCTGACCGGTACCGGTGTCCTGGCCTCGGGCATCGTCGCCGTGATGTCCCTCGTCTCCGACTTGGCCCTGGGCGCGGCCCCGGCCGAGAAGGCGGGTTCCGCCGCCTCGCTGCTGGAGACCGGCACGGAGTTCGGCGGCGCCCTGGGCATGGCGGTCCTCGGCAGCCTGGGCACCGCCGTCTACCGCAGCGACCTGGCGGGCGCCGAACCGACCGTACGGGAGACCCTGGGCGGCGCCGTGGCCACCGCGCACCGGATCGGCGGGGCGGCCGGTGCGCAGGTCCTGGCCCCGGCCCGCGAGGCCTTCGTCCACGGCATGCAGTACGCCGCCTGGGGGGCCGCGGCCTTGCTGCTCGGGGCGGCCCTGCTGGCCGCGTCCCTGCTGCGGGGCATCGGTGCCCCCGCCACGCCGGAGCCCGCCCGGGGGCCCGGGGCGCGGGAGCACGAGGCGGCGTACGACTGACCGGACGGCGCGACGCATCCGGAGAAACGCGGACGGGCCCGGGGTCTCCCCCGGGCCCTTCCCCGTCTCACTGCTGTGGCGGCGTCAGGCGAGGCTGACGGTGCGCGCCGAGGCGGCGCCGATCTCGGCGGCGATGTCCGCGAGGACGCCCGCCGGCACCTCGGCGTCGACGGTCAGGACCGCGAGGGCCTCGCCGTGCTCCTCCGCCCGGGCGACCTGCATGCCCGCGATGTTCAGGCCGCCCTCGCCGAGGACGCGGCCGACGGTACCGACCACGCCGGGACGGTCGGTGTAGCGCAGCACGACCATGTAGTCGGCGAGCGCCAGGTCCACGTCGTACTCGCCGATGCCCACGATCTTCTGAAGGTGCTTCGGGCCCGCGAGCGTGCCGGAGACGGAGACCTCCTGACCGTCCGAGAGGGTGCCGCGCACGGTCACCACGTTGCGGTGGTCCGGCGACTCCGAGCTGGTGGTCAGACGCACCTCGACACCGCGCTCCTGCGCGAACAGCGGGGCGTTGACGTAGGAGACCGTCTCGTCGACGACGTCCTCGAAGACGCCCTTGAGCGCGGACAGTTCGAGCACCTTGACGTCATGCTGGGTGATCTCGCCGCAGACCTCGACGTCGAGGCGGACCGCGACCTCGCCCGCGAGGGCTGTGAAGATGCGGCCGAGCTTCTCGGCGAGCGGCAGGCCCGGACGGACGTCCTCGGCGATGACGCCGCCCTGGACGTTGACCGCGTCCGGCACGAGCTCACCGGCGAGGGCGAGGCGCACCGACTTGGCGACCGAGACACCGGCCTTCTCCTGGGCCTCGTCGGTGGACGCGCCGAGGTGCGGGGTGCAGACGACCTGGTCGAGCTCGAAGAGCGGGGAGTCCGTGCAGGGCTCCTTGGCGTACACGTCCAGGCCGGCGCCGGCGACGCGGCCCTCCTTGAGGGCCGAGTACAGGGCGGCCTCGTCGACGATGCCGCCACGCGCGGCGTTGACGATACGGACCGACGGCTTGACCTTGTGCAGCGCCTCGTCACCGATGAGACCGAGGGTCTCGGGGGTCTTGGGCAGGTGCACCGTGATGAAGTCGGCGACCTCCAGCAGCTCGTCCAGCGTCAGCATCTTGACGCCCATCTGGGCGGCGCGCGCGGGCTGGACGTAGGGGTCGTACGCGACGATCTTCATACCGAAGGCCGACATACGCTGGGCGACGAGGACGCCGATGCGGCCGAGGCCGACGACACCCAGGGTCTTCTCGCTGAGCTCGACACCCGTGTACTTGTTCCGCTTCCACTCGCCGTTCTTCAGTGCGGTGTTGGCCTGCGGGATGTTGCGGGCCGTGGCGACGAGCAGGCCGCAGGCGAGCTCGGCGGCGGTCACGATGTTGGAGGTCGGGGCGTTGACTACCATCACACCGGCCTTGGTGGCGGCGGAGACGTCGACGTTGTCCAGACCGACGCCCGCGCGGGCGACGACCTTCAGCTTCCTGGCCGCGGCGATGGCCTCGGCGTCCACCTTCGTCGCGGAGCGGACGAGGATCGCGTCGACGCCGGCGATCGCGGGCAGCAGCTCCGCGCGGTCGGCTCCGTTGACGTGCCGGATCTCGAAGTCCGGACCGAGCGCGTCCACCGTGGCGGGCGACAGCTCTTCGGCGATGAGTACGACAGGTTTCGAGCTCACGTGGGTCATCCTCACAAGTCCAGTGCGGACGGCCGTCCCGACGGCCGCAGGCGGTGGAGGGGGTAGCCGCGTGGAAGACGCACGACACTGTGGGCCTGACGCGTATGTGTTGAGCAGTGTAGTGGCGTCAGCGGACCGGTTTTCCGCCTGTACGGAAGGATCACTCTTCCGTGGTTGGCCGGGGTGGACAAGCAGGGCCCGTCAGGGCTCCGTCCCGGCGCTCCGGTCACCGGTGCGGCGAGTGCCGTACCGCGCGGCGGGGCCGGGACCCGGCGTCCCGACCCCGCCGCCGCGAGATCAGCTCTCGTCGCTGTCGACCCAGCTCATCAGCTTGCGCAGCTTCTTGCCCGTGGTCTCGAGCAGGTGCTCCGAGTCGGCCTTCTTGTACTCGTTGTACTTGGGCAGACCGGCCTTGTACTCGGCCATCCACTCCTCGGCGAACTTGCCGCTCTGGATCTCCTCGAGGACCTTCTTCATCTCGGCCTTGGTGGCGTCGGTGATGACGCGCGGGCCGGTGATGTAGTCGCCCCACTCGGCGGTCTCGGAGACCGACCAGCGCATCTTCTCCAGGCCGCCCTCGTACATGAGGTCGACGATGAGCTTCAGCTCGTGGAGGCACTCGAAGTAGGCGATCTCCGGCTGGTAGCCCGCTTCGGTCAGGGTCTCGAAACCGGCCTTGACCAGCGCGGACGCGCCACCGCACAGAACTGCCTGCTCACCGAACAGGTCGGTCTCGGTCTCCTCGGTGAAGGTGGTCTTGATGACGCCGGCGCGGGTGCCGCCGATACCGGCCGCGTACGAGAGCGCCAGGTCGAAGGCCTTGCCGGTGGCGTCCTGCTCGACGGCGGCGATGCACGGAACACCGCGGCCCTCCTCGTACTGGCGGCGGACCAGGTGGCCCGGGCCCTTCGGGGCGACCAGCGCGACGTCCACGTTGGTGGGGGGCTTGATGAAGCCGTAGCGGACGTTGAAGCCGTGGCCGAAGAAGAGCGCGTCGCCCTCCTTGAGGTGGTCCTTGATGGACTCCTCGTAGATCTCGGCCTGCAGCGGGTCCGGAGTGAGGATCATGATGACGTTCGCCCACTCGGCGGCCTCGGCCACGGGGACGACCTTCAGGCCCTGCTCCTCGGCCTTGGCCTTGGACTTCGAGCCCTCCTTCAGGCCGACGACGACGTCGACGCCGGAGTCACGGAGCGACAGCGCGTGGGCGTGGCCCTGGCTGCCGTAGCCGATGACCGCGACCTTGCGGCCCTGGATGATGGACAGGTCGGCGTCGTTCTCGTAGAACAGCTCGGCCACTGGGATATCTCCTTGGTGCGCTGGTGTTGCTCCCACCGTACGGCGGGGAACGGAATCTGAGTTTGTCGGTCTCGCTATGCGGGCCGAGCGTGTCTGCCGCGGCATCGGCCGCGGCGGCCGCTGTGTGGCGCGGCCGCCGTATCGGCCGGATCAGGCGCTGCGGTCGAGCGCGCGCAGGCTGCGGTCCGTGATGGACCGTCCGCCTCGCCCTATGGCGATCGTGCCGGACTGGACGAGCTCCTTGATGCCGAAGGGCTCCAGCATCTTGAGCATCGCGCCGAGCTTGTCGGAACCGCCGGTCGCCTCGATGGTGACGGCCTCCGGAGAGACGTCGACCGTCTTGGCGCGGAACAGCTGGACGATCTCGACGATCTGCGAGCGGGTCTCGTTGTCGGCGCGGACCTTCACCAGAACGAGTTCGCGCTCGATGGCGCTCTGCGGCTCCAGTTCGACGATCTTGAGCACGTTGACGAGCTTGTTCAGCTGCTTGGTCACCTGCTCCAGCGGGAGGTCCTCGACGTTGACGACGATGGTGATGCGGGAGATGTCGGGATGCTCGGTGACGCCGACCGCGAGGGAGTCGATGTTGAACCCGCGGCGGGAGAACAGGGCGGCGATCCGGGCGAGGATGCCGGGCGTGTTCTCGACCAGGACGGAGAGCGTGTGCTTGGACATGTGAGGCGTTCTCTCTCTCGGCTCTCTCGGCTCAGTCGTCTTCGTTGTCGCCGAAGTCGGGACGGACGCCCCGGGCTGCCATGACCTCGTCGTTGGAGGTGCCGGCGGCGACCATCGGCCACACCATGGCGTCCTCGTGGACGATGAAGTCGATGACGACGGTACGGTCGTTGATCGCGTTGGCCTCGGCGATGACCTTGTCCAGGTCGGCCGGGTCCTCGCAGCGCAGCGCCACGCAGCCCATCGCCTCCGACAGCTTGACGAAGTCCGGGACGCGCGTGCCCTTGCGGGGGGCGAGGGACTCGCCGAGCTGGGAGCCGACCGTGTCGTGACCGGTGTCGTCGGCGTGCAGGACGGTGTTGGAGTACCGCTGGTTGTAGAACAGCGTCTGCCACTGGCGCACCATGCCCAGTGCACCGTTGTTGATGATCGCGACCTTGATCGGGATGTTGTTCAGCGCGCAGGTGACCAGTTCCTGATTGGTCATCTGGAAGCAGCCGTCGCCGTCGATCGCCCAGACGGTGCGCTCGGGCATGCCGACCTTGGCGCCCATCGCGGCGGGGACCGCATAGCCCATGGTCCCGGCGCCACCGGAGTTCAGCCAGGTGCGGGGCTCCTCGTACGAGACGAAGTGCGAGGCCCACATCTGGTGCTGGCCGACGCCGGCCGCGAAGACCGTGCCCTTCGGCGCGAGCGCGCCGATCCGCTCGATGACCTGCTGCGGGGACAGGCTGCCGTCCTCGGGCAGGTCGTAGCCCAGCGGGTACGTCTCGCGCCAGCGGTTGAGGTCGTTCCACCAGGCGGTGTAGTCGCCGGCGTTCCCCTCGGTGTGCTCGGCCTGCACCGCCTGGATCAGGTCGGCGATGACCTCGCGGGCGTCACCGACGATCGGGACGTCGACGGCGCGGTTCTTGCCGATCTCCGCGGGGTCGATGTCCGCGTGGATGACCTTGGCGAAGGGGGCGAAGCTGTCCAGCTTGCCGGTGACGCGGTCGTCGAAGCGGGTGCCGAGCGCGATCAGCAGGTCCGACTTCTGCAGCGCGGTGACGCCGGTGACGCTGCCGTGCATGCCGGGCATGCCGACGTGCAGCGGGTGGCTGTCGGGGAAGGAACCCAGGGCCATCAGGGTGGTGCAGACCGGGACGCCGGTCAGCTCGGCGAGGACCTTCAGCTCGGCGGTGGCGCCGGACTTCATCACCCCGCCGCCGACGTACAGGACCGGACGCTTGGCCTGGCAGATGAGCTTGGCGGCCTCGCGGATCTGCTTGGCGTGCGGCTTGGTGACCGGCCGGTAGCCGGGGAGGTCCTGGGAGGGCGGCCAGGAGAAGGTGGTCTTCGCCTGCAGGGCGTCCTTGGCGATGTCGACGAGGACCGGGCCGGGGCGGCCGGTGGCGGCGATGTGGAACGCCTCGGCGATCGTCTTCGGGATGTCCTCGGCCCTGGTGACCAGGAAGTTGTGCTTGGTGATCGGCATGGTGATGCCGACGATGTCCGCCTCCTGGAAGGCGTCGGTGCCGATCGCTTTGGAGGAGACCTGGCCGGTGATCGCGACGAGCGGCACGGAGTCCATGTGCGCGTCGGCGATCGGGGTGACCAGGTTGGTGGCGCCCGGGCCGGACGTGGCCATGCAGACTCCGACCCTGCCGGTGGCCTGGGCGTAGCCGGTGGCGGCGTGGCCGGCCCCCTGCTCGTGGCGGACCAGGATGTGACGGACCTTCTTCGAGTCCATCATCGGGTCGTACGCGGGGAGGATGGCGCCCCCCGGAATCCCGAAGACGGTGTCGCACCCCACCTCTTCGAGAGAGCGGATGAGGGACTGCGCACCCGTGACGTGCTCAACTGCGGCGGGCTGCTGTCCGCCGGAACGGGGCCGCGGCTGCGGATGGTGGGCCCCGGAGGCCTGCTCGGTCATCGGCATTCTCTTCTCGAAGCTGAGGGTTCTACGCGGATTCGACTCTGTGCCAGTGCAACAAAAAACCCCTCGTGCCAGGAGGCAAGCGAGGGGAGCGCGTCGGGTGTCTTGAGCGGGGACATGGAGGCCCCAGCTTCAGCCGACGCGCTTTCCAAGTACGAGAATTCGGGTGCGCATGGCACTGACCCTCCCTCTGGCGGGAGGGTGATGTCAAGTAGGTGGGACGGGCGTCTCATTATGTGAGCCTCTGCGGATGACCATCGTGCCCCCGGAGGAACCGCCCGCCAGTGCGGGCTGGGCCGCTCCGCCCGGTACTGGGAACGTACCGCGCACCAGCGCACGGCGCAGCCTGTACTCGTCGAGCGGGCCGGAAAACGCCATCCCCTGGCCGTGCGTGCACCCCATCGCGCGCAGTGCCGCCACCTGCTCCGGCAGGTCCACACCATCGGCCACCGAGCGCATACCCAGGTCGTTTGCGATCCGCAAGAGACCGGCTGTGATCTTGTGTAGGCGGGCGGACTCGACCACACCCTCCACCAGGCCCCGGTCCAGCTTGAGCATGTCCACAGGGAGGCGGCGCAGGGCGCTGATGGCCGCGTAGCCGCTGCCGAAGCCGTCCAGGGCGATTCCCACCCCCAGCCGGTGCAGGGCCACGAGGCGCCGCTCTAGGTCGTCGAAGGGCACCCTGGGGTCGGACACCGCGAGCTCCAGCACCAGGGCCCCCGAGGGCAGGCCGTGCCGGGTCAGCAGGGCTTCCACGGAGCCGAGCGGGAGCGCGCTGTCCAGGAGCCGCTGGGCGGTCATCCGCACAGCCACGGGGACGTCGTGCCCGGCCCGGTGCCGGTCTGCGGCCTGCTCGACAGCCTCCTCCAGCAGCCAGCGCCCCAGCTCGGCGGTGCGCGAGGCGTCCGGTCCGGGGCCTGCGGCGGCGCCCCGGCCCGCCGCGCCCTCGCTGTACTCGGCCACCCGCAGGAATTCCGCCGGCGTGAAGAGGATGCCCTGGGCCGACCGCCATCGGGCCTGCGCGGCGACGGCCGCGATCTCACCGGTGGACAGGGAGACCACGGGCTGGTGCAGCAGGGCGAACTCGCCCTCATGCAGCGCGGTGCGCAGCCGTCCCGCCAGCTCCGCCTTGCGCACCACCTCGGCCTGCATCTGCGGGGCGTAGGTCTCGACGCGATCCTTGCCGCCCGCCTTGGCCCGGTACATCGCCAGGTCCGCGTTGCGCATGAGGTCGGAAGGGGTGATGCCGGGGTCGGCGAAGGCCACTCCGATGCTGGCGGCGACCCGAACGTCGCTGCCGCCGATCCGGTACGGCTGGGAGAGCCTGGTGCGCAGCCGGTCGGCGATCTCGCGGACCTGGTACTCGCGGGCGCTGCGGTCGCGACTGCCGTCGCCCTGGATCAGCGCCGCGAACTCGTCGCCGCCGAGCCGGGCGGCGGTGTCCCCCGCCCGGACCGAGTCCTGGAGCCGTCGGGCTGCCTCGATGAGCAGTTCGTCGCCGGCCTGGTGGCCGATCGTGTCGTTGACCGCCTTGAAGCCGTCGAGGTCGATGAAGAGGACGGCGGTGCTGTGGTCGCCCGCGCGGCGGCCCGTGAGGGCCTGGTGCACCCGGCGGGTGAAGAGGGCCCGGTTGGGCAGGTCGGTCAGCGGGTCGTGTTCGGCGCTGTGCTGGAGCTGGGCCTGGAGCCGTACGCGCTCGGTGACGTCCCGACTGTTGAGGATGAGTCCGCCCTGGTGGCGGTTGACGGTGGACTCCACGTTCAGCCACTCGCCGCCGCCCGACTTGAAGCGGCACTCGATGCGGGTGGTGGGCTCCTCGGCCGGTGGTGCGGCGAGGAAGCGGCGCACCTCGTGGACCACCCTGCCGAGGTCGTCCGGGTGGATCAGGGTGGCCAGTTCGGTGCCGACCAGTTCCTCCGCCTCGCGGCCGTAGACCCCGGCGGCAGCCGGGCTGACGTAGCGCAGGGTCCCGGTGGGTGCGGCGATCATGATGACGTCGCTGGAGCCCTGGACCAGGGAGCGGAAGTGGTTCTCCTTCTGGGCCAGTTCCTGGGTGAGCGCGATGTTGTCGAGCAGCATGATGCCCTGCCGGATGACGAGGGCGAGCACGACGGTGCACCCGGTGAAGACGACCATCCTGTCGACCTTCCGACCGTCCACGACGTTGTAGAGGATCCCGAGGGTGCACACCGCGGCCGCGAGGTACGGCGTGAGGGCGGGCAGCGAGCCGGTGATCGGCCGGCTGTGCGGCCGGTCCCTGCGCGGGTGACCGGCCGGCACCGGGTCCTGGTGGGCGCGCCGGGCGCCCCAGGGTGCATACGCCAGCAGCAGCGAACCGGCGAACCAGCCGGCGTCGAGGAGCTGTCCGGACTGGTATTCGGCGCTCAGCAGGGGTGAGGTGAACAGGGCGTCGCTCAGGACGGTCAGGGCCAGCGCCGCGATGGCGGTGTTGACGGCCGAGCGGTTGGTCTCGCTCCGCCGGAAGTGCAGGACGAGGACCATGGAGACGAGCGCGATGTCGAGCAGGGGGTAGGCGAGGGAGAGTGCGGCGCGCGGGACGCTGCCGGGGGCACCGGATTGGGCGGTCCGTGCCGCGTGGGCCAGGGCGAGGCTCCAGGACAGGGTGAGCAGGGAGCCGCCGATCAGCCAGGAGTCGAGTCCCAGGCACACCCAGCCGGCGCGGGTGACCGGGCGTTTGGCGAGGACGAGCAGGCCCACGATGGCGGGTGGGGCGAAGCAGAGGAAGGCGAAATCGGCGAGCGAGGGCTTCGGCACGTCTTCGCCGAGGATCACCTCGTACCAGCCCCAGACGGCGTTGCCGCAGGCGCCCATGAGGGAGGAGAAGGCGAAGAGCAGCCAGGCGGGGCGCTCGCGGGTGTCGATCGTGCGCGCGTAGCTGTAGCAGGAGACGGCGGCGAGCAGTCCGGCCGCGCTGAGTCCGAAGTCGCCCATGATTTCGGCGAGTTCCTCGGACCCCCAGTTGAGGGCGGCACCGACGGCGTACCCGCCGCTGACGACGGCGAGGACAAGCTGCATCGCCAGGCTCCTGCCTCCGCCCGAGACGGACGGCCGGTCCAGGAGCGCCGCCCCCTGGGTGCTCACCGGTCCCCCTCGCCGGCTGGTTCCGGCGCGGTCCAGTCGCGGCAGCGTCGCTTCCGGCGGCTGTGCCGCATCGGATCCTTCGTCCATTGGCCGTGCATCGCCCGTCGCCCCCCAAAGTGTCCGATCACTCCCCAGCGCCAGACGTTCGCGGCGCAGCCCCTTCTCCCGGACGATACACCACTTTCGTCACTCAGGGACATAGTTGCTCTACTCTCCGTTACCACGCGGGGAGTTGTGACGACCGCCCGCATTCGAATGGCTGCGGAGCGTACGCAAAAGAGGGGGGGTCATCCTGTGATCAGTACGGTGTGCTCCACGAGTTCTCCGGCGGCGAAGCGGGTGAGCTGGCGTGCCAGCAGGCGCTTGGCCCTCGGCTCGAACGCGGAGCTGCTGCCCCCGACATGAGGCGTGATCAAGACGTTCGGCAGGTGCCAGAGCGGGTGGCCGGCGGGCAGCGGTTCCGGGTCGGTCACGTCGAGCGCCGCGCGCAGCCGGCCCGACGCCACCTCCGCGAGCAGCGACCCGGTGTCAACGACGGGGCCGCGCGACACGTTCACGAGCAGGGCCCCGTCCTTCATCCGGCCGAGGAACTCGGCACCCACCAGACCACGGGTGGCATCGGTCAGGGGGGTCACGAGGATCACCACATCGGCGTGCGGCAGGAGCCGGGGCAGGTCGGCGACGGCGTGCACCGGGCCCCGCGGGGTGGTCCGCGCCGCACGGGCCACGCGATCGATCCGCCCGCACTCGAAGGGCACGAGACGGTCCTCGACGGCAGAACCGATGGATCCGTAGCCGATGATCAGAACTGACTTGTCGGCGAGTGCGTCGTAGAAGCCGGAGCGCCATTCCTCGCGGTCCTGCCCGCGGACCATACCGGGGATGCCGCGCAGGGAGGCGAGGGTCAGCGCGAGGGCCAGCTCGGCGGTGCTGGCCGTGTGGACCCCTGCGGCGTTGCACAGCCGTACGCCGGGGCGCAGGGCACCGAGGCGGCCCAGCACGTCGTCGATTCCGGCCGTCAGGGTCTGGACGACCTCGACGGCGGGCATCTCGGCGAGCGGGCGCACGGCGACCCCGGCGGACTTCATGTAGGGGGCCACGTAGAAGACGCAGTCGGCCGGATCGGCCGGGAAGGCGTCCTCGCCGTCCCATTGGCGGTACCGGAAGGAGTCGGGGAGGCCGGCGACCTCTTCGGCGGGGAAGGGGAGCCAGACGTCCCGGGGCGTTGCAGTCATGATCACGAGGCTATGCCAAGCCGTCTTGATCAAGCCGTTAGTTTGGTGGCCCGGAGCGGAGGGGGACGCAGGGGTGGAGCGCAGGTCGATCGGGGCGGGGGCGCTGAGGGTGGGCGCCGTCGGCCTCGGCTGTATGCCGATGAGCTGGGCGTACGCGCCTTCTCGGCGCCGGGGGCACGAGTCTTTGGCCGCCGTGCACGCGGCGCTGGACCTCGGGTCGAACCTGCTGGACACCGCTGACGTGTACGGGCCGTTCACCAACGAGCTGCTGCTCGGACGGGTGCTGCGCGAGCGGCGATCCGACGCATTCGTGTCGGCCAAGGTCGGCCTGCGAGCGGGCGACCAGCACGTGGTGGCCGACGGCAGGCCCGGGTACCTGCGGCGGGCGTGCGACGCCTCGCTGCGTCGGCTGCGCACGGACGTCATAGACCTCTACCAGCTGCACCGGGTCGACCCGGAGGTTCCGGTAGAAGAGACCTGGGGGGCCATGGCGGAGTTGGTGGGCGCGGGGAAGGTGCGGGCGCTCGGCTTCTGCGCACTGGGGGCCGGTGCCGGCCCGGGGGCGGGGCGGCGCGGTGACCGCGGCTACCGGACGACGCTGCGCCACCTGGAGCGGCTGCAGCAGGTGTTCCCGGTGAGCGCGGTGCAGGCGGAGCTGTCGGTGTGGTCGCCGGACGCGGCGCGGCAACTGCTGCCGTGGTGTGCGGCGCGCGGGGTGGGGTTCCTCGCCGCGATGCCGTTGGGCAGCGGTTTCCTGACCGGCACACTCACACCGGGCGAGGGTTTCGAGCCGCAGGACGTCCGGGCCCGGCACCCGCGGTTCACGGCGGAGGCGATGGCTTCCAACCAGGTGCTGGTGGCGGGGCTGCGGCGGGTCGCGCGGCGGCACGGTCCCGGGGTCACGGTCGCGCAGGTGGCTCTGGCCTGGGTGCTGGCCCAGGGGCCGCAGGTGGTGCCGGTGCCGGGCGCGGACCGCGCGCACTGGGCGGTGGAGAACGCACGGGCGGCGCAGGTACGGCTCACGGCCGCGGACCTGGCCGAGATCGCGGACCTTCCGGTGGACGTGGGAGCCTGGGACTGACCGCCCAAACCCACTCGATCGGGTGTACGAGTGGTGGAACTTCGGGAACTGCCCCGGCTGTTGAGACGGGTGAAGGGCAGGATCGGAGGACCGGAAGGGAGCAGGGCGATGCGATACGGAAGTTCTCCCGGGCAGGCGGGGTCCGAGGGGCGGGGCGCGCGGCGCCGGAGCGTGCTGGCGGCGGTCGCGCTGGCCGGGTGCGGGGCGCTGCTCGCGACGGGATGCTCTCCGGACGGCGCCCCGGACACCGGGCGGGGCGGTTCCCCACCGGGCACGACGGCGGCGGGGACCGGTTCGCCCGGACCGTCGGGGACCGCGGCCGCGTCCCCGTCGGTGTCCGGGCCGTCCGCGAAGGGGGCGGTGTCGGTCACCGGCGAGGCCGCCAAGGGCCTCGAATCGCCTTGGGGTGTGGCCCCGCTGCCGGGCGGCGATCTGCTGGTCGCCTCCCGGGACAAGGGGACGATCAGCCGGGTCACGGCCGGATCGGGTGCGGTGACGCAGATCGGTGAGGTCCCGGGCGTGGATCCCGGTGGCGAGGGCGGACTGCTGGGCCTCGCGCTGTCTCCCGACTTCGCCTCGGACCGTCTGGTGTACGCCTATTTCACGACCGCCTCCGACAACCGGATCGCACGGCTGCGGTATGACGAGCAGAGACCCCCCGGGCAGCAACTGGGCGCTCCGGACACCGTGTTCCGCGGGATCCCCAAGGGGCTGATCCACAACGGCGGGCGGATCGCCTTCGGCCCGGACGGGATGCTGTACGCGGGGACGGGCGAGACCGGTGTCACCGGTCTCGCGCAGGACCTGAAGTCGCTCGGTGGCAAGATCCTGCGGATGACCCCCGACGGCGATCCGGTGCACGGCAATCCGGAGGCCGATTCGGTCGTCTACTCCTACGGGCACCGCAATGTGCAGGGCCTCGCCTGGGACAAGGACAAGCGGCTGTGGGCGGCCGAGTTCGGCCAGAACACCTGGGACGAGCTGAACCTGATCGAGCCCGGAGCGAACTACGGCTGGCCGGAGGCCGAGGGGAAGGCGGGCAGGCCCGGCATGCGGGACCCGGTGGCGGTGTGGAAGACCGACGAGGCCTCGCCGAGCGGTATCGCCTGGGCCGAGGGGTCGATATGGATGGCCGGGCTGAGGGGGGCGCGGCTGTGGCGGATCCCGTTGTCCGGGACGCAGCCGGTCGCCGAACCCGAGGCGTTCTTGCAGGACGAGTACGGCCGGCTGCGGACGGTGATCGCTCTCGGCGGTGACCGGCTGCTGCTGGTCACGAGCGAGACGGACGGGCGCGGGTCGCCGGAGGCGGGCGACGACAGGATCCTGACGCTGACGGTGCGGTGAGCGGGGCGCCCGGGCGGGGCCGGCACACCCCGGATCCGGCAGGGGGCTCACCCGCCGGGGCGAGGAGCCCGGAGGCGGTCGCCGACCGGCTCCTCCGCAGGCGGGCCGACCGGGCCGGGCGGCGTGAAGAGCCTCAGCCGGTGGGCAAGGGCGGCCGCCTCCCCGCGGCCGGCGACACCCAGCTTGGACAGGATGTTGGAGACGTGCACGCTCGCCGTCTTCGGCGAGATGAAGAGCTCCTCGGCGATCCGACGGTTGGTGCTGCCCGCTGCCACCAGGCGCAGCACGTCCCGCTCGCGGCTGGTCAGGCCGAGGGCCTCGGCCGGGTCCGGATGCGGTTCGGGATCCGTAGAGGGGGTGGCGTCGGTGGTCAGCGGGATCCGGGCGCGCCGGGAGAGTAGGGCGAGGTCCTCGCTCAGCCGGCGTGAGCCGATCCGGTCCGCGGTGGCGTGGGCCTCACGGAGGAGCGCGGCCGCCGGCTCCCGGTCGCCGGCGGCCAGCAGCGCCTCGGCTAGCCGGTAGCGGGCGCGGGCCAGCAGGTACGGGCGCTCCAGCGGGCGGACTGACTCCTCGACGGCACGCCAGTCGGCGACGGTGTCCCGGGCCTCGGCCCGCAGCAGCTCGGCCCGCAGGTACTCGGCGTGGGCGGTCCACACCGGAGCCGGCGTGGCGAGGGTCCGGGCGGCGGTGCGCAGCACCTCCAGGGCGGCGGCGCGGCCGGCTCCGGCGGCGGGCAGCCCGCGGGCGTCCGCCTCGGCGGAGGCGGACGCGAGCAGCAGGGGCCAGGCATAGCGGTGGTGCCCGAGCGGGAAGCCGTGGTCCACGGCGGCGGACGTCTCGGCGCGGACGTCGGCGATCCGGCCCTCCCCCGCGGCGATCCCGATGGCCAGCCGGTGCAGCGGGATCCGGTGCTGGGGCTGGGTCTCGTGTGTGCCGAAGTGAGCGTGGGCGGTGGCGAGCTGGTGGGTCGCCTCGGTCAACTCGCCGCGCGCCAGGGCGAGGTAGCCGAGCCGTGCGGAGGCGGAGCCGCGCGGGGCCGCGCTCTGGCCCACCTGCAGGGTGCACCGGGCGGCTTCGGCGGCCTCGTCCCAGCGGCCGAGGCTGTAGAGACTCTCGGCCATGTTCCCGGACACCCAGGCCTCGGTGTCCAGCAGCCGCGACCTCCGGGCCAGTTCGGCCCCTTGTTCGCACAGTTCCACGGCCTCACGGGACCGCCCCAGGCCTTCCAGGTGAGAGGTGAGGTTGATATGCGCACGTCCTGCCAGCAGCGCCAGACCGAGTTCCGTGGCCCGTTCCCGGACCGCGTGCATCTCGGCGAGGCCCCCCCGGCCGTCACCGGCGTCGGTGAGGAGCGCGCCGACCGTGATCCGGGCGTTGAGCTCGGTCTCGGCCGCGCCGACCATCCGCGCGTACTCGACCGCCCGTTCGGCAGCGGCGAGGTTGCCCGGTCCCGGCTTGTGGAGCATGCCCCAGCTCGCTGCCCTGACCAGGACCTCGGCGTGCACCTGGGACGGGGGCAGCCCCCGGACGAGCTCCTGGGCCCTGGCTATCTCCTCCCAGCCGTCGCCGCGGCCGAGGGAGGCGACCAGGCGGGAGCGTTCGGTCCAGAACCACGCGGCGCGCAGCGGGTCGGAGTGCTCCTCCAGCAGGCGCAGCGCCGTCTTCGTGATCTTCAGGGCGCGTTCGCGTTCTCCTCCGTAGCGCGCCGCGACGGTCGCCTCGGCGAGCAGGTCGAGGCGACGGAGCGGGGTGGTGGCCGGGTCGCAGCCGCAGGGCGGGTACACCTCGGTGTAGTCGGCCGGGCGAAGGTCCTCGCGGACCTCCTGCGGGGCGCTGTCCCACAGGTCCAGCGCCCGTTCCAGCAGGTTCAGCTGCTCGGAGTAGGCGTGGCGGCGACGGGCCGCGACGGAGGCGGCCAGTACGGCGGGCAGCGCCTTGGCGGGGTCGTTGGCGGTGTACCAGTAGCTGGCCAGCCGGATGACCCGCTCCTCGGCCCGGATCAGGTGCGCGTCGGCCTCCACCGCCTCGGCGTAGCGGCGGTTGACCCGGGCTCGCTCGCCGGGCAGCAGATCGTCGCTGACGGCTTCGCGGACCAGCGAGTGGCGGAAGCGGTAGCCGTCTCCGTCCGGGGTGGCGAGCAGGATGTTGGCTCCGACCGCGGCCCTCAGCGCCTCGATCAGTTCGTCCTCGGTGAGCCCGGCGACGGCGCGCAGCAGCGGGTACTCCACGGTGGAGCCGCCCTCGGCTACGGTGCGCACCAGACGCTGGGCCTCGTCGGGGAGGATCTCGACGCGGACGAGCAGGAGGTCGCGCAGGGATTCCGTGAGTCCGGTGCGGCAGCCGCTCTCCTGGCAGGCGACGAGTTCCTCGACGAAGAAGGCGTTGCCGTCGGACCGGTCGAAGACCGTGTCCACGAAGTCCTCGTCGGGCTGGGCGGCGAGGATGCCGGCGAGCTGGCGGCGCACCTCCGCGCGGTTGAAGCGGGACAGTTCGATCTTCCGAACGGTGCGGAGCCGGTCGAGTTCGGCGAGGAGCGGGCGCAGCGGGTGGCGGCGGTGGACATCGTCCGAGCGGTAGGTGGCGACGACGACGAGCCGCCCGCTGCCCAGGGTGCGGAAGAGGTAGGAGAGCAGGTGCCGGGTGGAGGTGTCCGCCCAGTGCAGGTCCTCCAGGACCAGGACGACGGTCCGGTCGGCGGCGAGCCGCTCCAGCATCCGGGCGGTCAGTTCGAAGAGCCGGGCGGTGCTCTCCTCGTCGTGCGGACCCCTGGGGGTGTCGCCGAGTTCGGGGAGGATCCGGGCGAGTTCGTCCTCCTGGCCCGCGGCCGCGGCGGCCATCTCCTCCGGGAGCAGCCGGTGCAGGGTGCGCAGCGCCGTCGAGAACGGGGCGAAGGGAAGTCCCTCCGCCCCTATCTCCACGCAGCCGCCGACGGCAACGACGGCGCCCCGCCGGTCCGCCTCGCAGAGGAACTCCTCGGTGAGGCGGGTCTTGCCGACCCCGGCCTCTCCCCCGACGAGCATCGCCTGCGGTTCCCGGACCGCTGCGCGCGTCAGTGCGCCGGTGAGTACGGCCAGTTCGTCGGCGCGGCCGACGAACACCGGGCTGACAGATCTGGTCTCCACGTCGCCGAGCATCGCACAGAGTCCCCGGCCGGCGGCACCCGATACGGGTCTGCTCCGCATCGCTCGCCGGTTCACGCGGGCCGGGGCGCGCAGCGGGTGCCGCGGGGTCCGGACCCTGTCACCCGTTCCCGGGGTTCGTGGCCGCGCGGGGAGGCGCCGCGCGCTTTCCGGGCCTCGCGGACCACCCGGTACGCGGCGGCCTCACGGAGCAGGTCGGCGGTGCGGGCGGCTGCGGCGATCTCGTGTTCGGACATCTCGTACTCCCTGGTCGTGTTTCCCGGCACCTCGATCGGTGTGATCCGAGATTCGCGTCCCAGGGGGTACCGGCACATCGGTCGCATGCCGCATCCGCGGGGTTCCGGAGTCCTTAGTCCCGGGCGCGGTGCGCGGGACGGTCCGGGGGCGTCTAAGGCGCTGACCGGGGCCTGTGCGGCGGCCGGGGCCGCGATCCGCCGGACGGGCCCTACCCCGCCGCCTTCGGGACGGCCAGGAGGAGGTCGAAGTACATGAGGACGAAGAGCAGTACCCCGAGTGCGCCCAGGCCGATGGCGGCCCAGGAGACGGACCGCACCCAGGCGGGGAGGGTGCGCTCGGGGGTGCCGAAGGCGGGGAGGGCCAGCACGAAGGTGGCGATGATCAGGGCGAGGGCCGAGAAGACGCCGTTGACCATCGCGGTGGTGTGCCAGGGGTTGACGAACTGGGCGGCGATCTGCGCGTTCGCGTCGGCCGCCTGGCTCAGCTCCAGGCGGGCGGCGATGCTCGCACGCTCGGAGACGATGCCGGCGACCCAGCTCCCGCTGAGGGCGACCACGGAAAGACCGGCGGAGACGATCGCGAAGGCAGCGGAGCCGACCTGGCTCGGCTGCTCCACGTCGGCTTCCTCCTCGCGGAAGTCGTCGTCGAGCTCGTCGTCGAGTTCGGAGCCGGCGAGCGCCGTGGCGGGGTCGGCCGTCGCGGCAGGGCCGGCGTCGGCCTGGGCAGCGGCGGCTCGGGGGGTCCCGCTCGTGTCGGGGCCGACCGGGGTGTCGGCCTCGGCGGCGTTCGGGGCGGGGGTCTTCGTGGTGTCCATGCGGGGCACCGTAGGGGTCGCGTCTGAGAGTTGCCTGAGGATCCGGTGGCCGTGCCCGTACCGGACCCCGCGGCCGGCGGGGCCCGGGTTGCGTGCCTCAGGAGGTGCGGGCGTCCGCCCACTCGCGGGCGAGGATCGACCACACCTCGGTGTCCTGGCGGACCCCCCGGTGGAGGTAGTTCTCCCGCAGGACGCCCTCGCGGGTCATGCCGAGGCGTTCGGCGACGGCGAGGCTCTTCTTGTTGCCGGTGGCGGCGTGCCACTCGACGCGGTGCATGCCGCGCTCGGCGAAGGCGTAGTCGATCAGGACCCGGCAGGCCTTGGTCACCAGGCCGCGGCCGGCCGCGGCGGGCTCCAGCCAGCAGCCGATCTCGCAGTTCCCGCCGGCGGCGTCGAAGTTGGGGAAGAGCACGCCGCCGACGAGGGTGCCGTCGAGGCGGATGCCGAAGAACCGGGCGCCGTCCTCACCGGCCTTCACGGCGTACTTGGCCAGGAAGTCCCTGGCGGAGTCGACATCCGGGGACCGGTCCGGGAAGCCGACGTACTGCCCGATGAACTCGCGTCCGCGCTCGATGTGCGCGTAGAACTCCTCCGCGTGCCGGGCCTCCAGCGGGAACAGCTGGGCGCCTTCGGCGAGGTCTATCGAGAACATGCGGCTTCTTCCTTGGGTCTCGTGCGGCGGTACGCCGGATCACCGGGAGGCTGGCGCGGGCTCGGCGTCGTCCTCGCTCGTGGCGGGGACGACGCCGGACCGCTGTGCCGGAAGTTTCGCATGCGGTCGGTGTTCTGGGGGCTCGATGCTGATTCGGGGCAGTCGCCGGTCGAGCCAGGCGGGCAGCCACCAGTTGGCGCCGCCGAGCATGTGCATCAGGGCGGGGACCAGCAGGGTGCGCAGCACGAAGGCGTCGAGGGCGACGGCCGCGGCGAGCGCGATGCCGAACATCGCGATGATCCGGTCGCCGCTGAGCACGAAGGCGAGGAAGACGGAGATCATGATGACGGCGGCCGAGTTGATGACCCGGCTGGTCTCGGCGAGGCCGACGCGTACGGCTCGCCTGTTGTCGCCGGTCTCCAGCCATTCCTCGTACATCCTGCTGACGAGAAACACCTGGTAGTCCATGGAGAGTCCGAAGAGCACGGACACCATGATCACGGGCAGGAAGGGTTCGATGGGGCCGGCGCTGCCCAGGCCCAGCCGTTCGCTGCCCCAGCCCCACTGGAAGATCGCGACGACGACGCCGAAGGAGGAGGCGACGGCGGTGACGTTCATGGCCGCCGCCTTCAGCGGGATGCCGATGGACCGGAAGGCCAACAGCAGCAGCACACAGCCGAGGGCGATCACCACGGAGACGAAGAGCGGCAGCTTGCCGATGATGACCTCGGCGAAGTCGTCGTAGGCGGCCGTCACGCCGCCGACGTGGACTTCCATGGAGTTGCCCTGGCCGGCGCGCGGAACGACGTCCTGGCGGAGGGTGTCGACGAGGTCGCTCGTGGCCCTGGACTGCGGGGCGGAATCCGGTACGACGGTCAGGACGGCCGTGTCGCCGCTGCGGTTGAAGACGGCGGGACCGGTGGAGGCGACGCCCGGCGTCGTGCGGAGCGCCTGCGCCAGCTGGTCCACGGCGAGCCGGTCTCCGGCGCCATCCAGGCGGGCGACGACTGTGAGCGGGCCGTTGGCACCGGGCCCGAAGCCCTCCGCGAGCAGGTCGTAGGCCTGCCGGGTGGTGGAGCCGGCGGGGTTGTTGCCCTGGTCGGAGGTGCCCAGGTGCAGGGAGAGGGTGGGCAGGGCCAGTACCACCATGACGGTGGTGGCGACGGCACCGAGCAGCTTGGGGCGGCGCTCGACAAAGGCGGACCAGCGGGCGGCGAAGCCCGAGGTCCGGTCGGGCTGCGGGCCCTCGGCGGCGAGCCTGCGGCGTGCACGGCCGGAGAGGGCGCGCATCCCGATGAAGGACAGGAGTGCCGGCAGCAGGGTGACCGAGGCGGCGACGGTCAGGACGACAGTCACGCACGCGGCTATCGCGACGCCGTTGAGGAAGTTCAGCCGCAGTACCAGCATGCCGAGCAGTGCGATGCAGACGGTGGCACCGGCGAAGACGACGGCCCGGCCGGTGGTGGCGACGGCGCCGACCGCCGCCTCTTCCACCGGAAGGCCCCTCGCGAGGCCCTTGCGATGCCGGGTGACGATGAACAGCGCGTAGTCGATGCCGACGCCGAGACCGATGAGGGTGCCGAGCATCGGGGCGAAGTCGGCGACCGGCATCGCATGCCCGAGCAGGGTGATGCCGAAGTAGGCGGTGCCGACGCTGACGAGGGCGGTCGCGATGGGCAGCAGGCTCGCGGCGAGCGAGCCGAAGGCGAGGTAGAGGACGAGGGCCGCGACGGCCACGCCTATGACCTCGGCGAGGTGCGCGGTCGGCGCCTCGGTGAGCTGGATGGCGCGGCCGCCCAGCTCGACCTGGAGTCCGTCTGCCTCGGTGGTGGGGTTCTTCGCGGTGTCGACGACCGCCCGGGCCTGTTCGCCGGGTACGGAGTCGGCCGGCTGGTCGAAGGTCACCACGGCGTAGGCCGTGCGACCGTCGGGGCTGATGCGCGCGACACTCTCGGGGCCGGGTCCGTAGGGTCCGGCGACCGACCCGACACCTGGCAGTGCGGCGACGGCGTCCAGTGCCCGGGTCATGCGCTGCTCGATGTCCGGGGTGCGTGCGCTCTGATGCTCCGGGGCCCGCCACACGATGGTGTCGGTATCGCCGCCCTGTCCGTGGAAGCCTTCCCGCAGGAGGTCGTTCGCCTTCCCGGACTCGGTGCCGGGAACCTCGTAGTTGTTGGAGAACGCCGCTCCGGCGGTCACTGCGGCCGCCGCCGTCCCGCCGAGGGCGAGCAGCCAGATCAGGACGGCGAGGAGGCGGTGGCGCATGCACCACCGCGCGAAGACTGCCAACGGACGTGCTCCCTGGTGGGTTCGGATCTTTACCGGGAGACAGCCCGTCGCAAAGAACGCGTGAACTCGTGAAGGCCCGGCCGAAGGCCCGGAGGGTCGCCCCGCGGTTCGGCCCAGATGGTCTGCAACCCCCACGATCTCAACGTTTCGTGATCGTTGGCCGTTTTCGTGTGCATCATCACAGCAGGGCCGGGGGTGCGCGGGAACTCAGTTCCCGGCGGGGGCCCGGCCGTGGGCCTCCGGGGACGGAGCGTCGGCCCGGTCCCCGGGCTCGTCCACCCGGTAGCCGGGAATCGAGGGCCAGCGGACGGTGAGGACGACCGCGTCCTCCTCCGCGTACCAGGAGTGGTCGACGCCGCGGCCCCAAAGCACGTAGTCCCCTTGTTCATCCAGGACGACGGTCCGGCCCGGGAACTCCAGCCGGAAACGTCCGCTGATCAGGACCAGCAGAGCGGTGCGCTTCTCGGCGGTCGCCCAGCGCTCCCGTCGTTCGCCCCGGGGGTGCACCCCCCATTTGATCTCCACGTCCTCGCTGTGACGGGGATCGGCCGGGTCCTTGAAGTGGCCGAGGAGCCAGCCGCGGTCGGCGGCGGCGTCGGGGGCGGCCTTGCCGGTGTAGATGGTGAGGTCGTCGTTCACGCTGGTGAGGCTGTCGTTCACGCTGGTGAGGCTAATGCAGTTGCTCGGGCCGGCCGGACGGTGGTGGGCTGGGCGGATGAGGATGGATCTTGATGAGCTGCTGAGGGTACGTGCCCGCTACGACGCCGAGGTGCGTCTCGGTGCCGGACCGGACGGCGGGGACGCCCTCGTGGAGCGGGTGGGCCGGGTCGTCCGGCAGAGCGTGCCCGGCCTCGGGTGGAACGGCGTCCTCTGGTCGGACCTCGACGAGGAGACCGCGGATGCGCAGATCGCGGCGCAGGTGGCGTTCTTCGCCGAGCGCGGCTGCCCCGATTTCGAGTGGAAGCTGTATACGCACGACGGGCCGGCGGACCTCGGGGACCGGCTGCGGGCAGCGGGCTTCGTACCGGAGCCGCCGGAGACTCTGATGGTGGGCCGCGTGGCCGAGCTCGCGCGCCTGCCGGTGGAACCGCCGGAGGGGATCACCCTGCGGGTGGTGACGGACGAGGCCGGCGTCGACCTGATGATGGAGGTCCACGCCGGGGCCTTCGGTACCGAGCGGCCCCGGATCCGCGAGGCGCTGCTCGGTCGCCTGCGCGACGAGCCGGAGACCGTCGCGGCGGTGGTCGCGATGGCGGGCGACACCCCGGTGAGCGCGGCCCGGATGGAGATGCGGCCGGGAACGGCCTTCGCCGGCCTGTGGGGCGGCGGCACGATCCCGCGATGGCGCGGCCGGGGCGTCTACCGCCTGCTGGTCGCCCACCGTGCCCGCGTGGCGGCGGAGCTCGGCATCCCCTACCTCCAGGTGGACGCCTCGGACGACAGCCGCCCGATCCTGGAACGGTTGGGCTTCGGGGTCATGGGCGTGACCGTGCCGTACATCTGGACGCGTCCCGGCCGGGACGCGGCCTGAGGCCGCTCCGACCGACCGGCCGGCCGGCCGGAGGATGAGGAGGAGGATGTGGCTTCCGCAACACAGGGGCCGACGGGCAGGATCGCGGGCATGGAACGCATCAGCCCGCCCCTGACCGGGGACGAACGCGAGACCCTCCGCGCCTTCCTCGACTACCACCGGGCCACCCTCGCCCGGAAGTGCGAGGGCCTCACCGACGAGCAGTTGCGCCGTGCCTCGATGCCCCCGTCCGCCCTGTCCCTGCTGGGCCTGGTACGGCACATGGCCGAGGTGGAACGGCACTGGTTCCGCCGTGTCGTCGGCGGCGAGGAGCTCCCGCACCTGTGGTCGGACCGCCATGACTTCCAGGCCGCCTACGACGCCTCCGGCGCCGGCCGGGCCGAGGCGTTCACCGCCTGGCAGGAGGAGGTCGGGCACGCGCGCCGGATCGAGGCGGCCGCCGAGTCCCTGGAGGTGACGGTGTACGTGCCGCGCTGGGAGGAGGAGGCGTCGCTGCGCCTCGTCATGCTCCACCTCGTCCACGAGTACGCCCGCCACAACGGCCACGCCGACCTCCTGCGCGAGGCGATCGACGGCGTGACCGGGGTCTGACGGCCGTCGGGCCCGGGCCCGACCACTGGCCTCGGACCACAGACCTCGGACCACAGACCTCGGACGTCACGCCTCGGACGTCAGGCCGCGCGCCAGTAGCCCAGGCCGTTCACCCGCTGCCTGGGCAGGCCGAGGTCCTTGCGCAGGCAGGTCGTGAGGGCGCGGGTCGTGGCCGTGTCGCAGGCCAGCCATACGTACGCCGTTCCCGGGTCCCCGAGCAGTTCCGGAAGCTCGGCCCGGACCCGGTCGGCCAACGCCGTGCCCTCGCGCGGCACCCGGCGGATGTCGTGCCGCTCCCCGTCCAGGCGTACCGGCAGCTCCGCGTCGGAGGCGTGCCGGGTCTCGAACCAGATGGTCGCGGGCAGGCCGGGGAAGGAGTCCAGCAGCGAGTTGACCGCCGGCAGGGAGGCGGGGTCGCCGATGACCAGCAGGCGTTCCGGGGGCGGGGCCGGGGCGGTGAACCCGGTGCCCTGGACGGTGGCCTCGATGGTGTCGCCCGGTCGGGCGCGCCGCGCCCAGGCGCTGGCGACGCCGTCGTGGAGCGCGAACTCGAAGCAGAAAGTGCCGGTCTCGGGATCCGGGTCGACCAGCGTGTACGCGCGCTGGTGCGGCTTGCCCGCGTTCCGGAACCAGACTCGCACCCACATCGTCGGGTGCAGCGACGGACCGACCGCGGCCAGCAGCCCGCCGTCGGTGAAGGACACCCGGCGGTAGCGCTCCGTGACGTCTTCCGCCCCGGTCACCGTGAAGGTGAAGTCCTTGCCCCTCAGCAGCCTGAGGACCACGCCCTCCCACCCTTTGCCGACCGCCCTGTTCGCCCCTCCCCACCCGACCCCTACACTTAGGGAAGGCTAACCTAAATACACGTCGGGGAGAGTGTGAGCAGCGTGAGCAGTGAGAGCGGCCCGGAGCCGTACCCGGGCGTCCGGAGCGGGCCCGGCGGGCGGACCCCGGAATCCTATGACGTCTTCCGCGACCCCTGGGGCATCCCCCACCTGCGCGCGCCGGACGAGCTCGGGCTGGCCTACGCCCAGGGCCGCGTCACCGCCTTCGACCGCGCCTGGCAGCTGGAGGTCGAACGGCACCGCGCCGAGGGCTCCAGCGCCTCCTTCCTGGGCCGGGAGTCCGTCGCATGGGACCGCTTCGCCCGCCAGAGCCGCCTGGCCGACACCGCCCGCCTCTGCCACGAGGCCCTGGTGGCCGACGATCCGGCGACCGCCGCCTGGCTGCGCGCGTACGTGGACGGCGTCAACGAGGGCCTGGCCGCCGGCGCCGCCCGCGACGAGCACTTCGCCCGGACCGGCCTCGCCCCCTCGTCGTGGGAGCCATGGGTGCCGCTGGCGATCTGGATCGCCACGCACATCCTGTTCGCCGGCTTCCCCACCAAGCTGTGGCGCGAGCGCGTGGCCCGCGCCCTCGGCGACGAGACGCTCACCCTCTTCGCCACCGACGGTCCCCGCATCGCCGGCAGCAACGGCTGGATGGTGCCGGGCGAGCGCACCACCACCGGGGCGGCGATCATCGCGGGCGACCCGCACCGCTTCATCGAGGACCCGGGCGTCTACCAGCAGATCCGCCTGTCCTGCCCGGACTACGACGTCCTCGGCCTCGCCGTCCCCGGCATCCCCGGCCTCGCGCACTTCGGGCACACCGGCTCCGCCGCCTGGGCCATCACCAACGCCATGTCCGACTACCAGGACCTGTACGTCGAGCGGCTGCGCCGCGACGAGGAGGGCGCCGTCGAGGCGCTCGGCCCGGACGGGGCCTGGGAGCCGGTCGCGCGCCACACGGAGACCATCACTGTGGCGGGCGGCGCCGACGTCGAGGTGGAGGTCCTGGAGACCGCCCGCGGGCCGGTGATCGTGCACGCGGACGGCGACCTCGGCGCCGACCCCGCAGCAGGCGCCGCCGACCCCGGACGCGCCGACGGCAGCACGCAGACCCTCTCCCTGCGCTACCCGCCCCGCGTCCGCCGCGACCTCGGCTTCGCCGCCCTGCCCGCCCTGCTGCGCGCCCGTACCGTCGCCGACATCGACCGCGCCCTCGATGGCTGGGCCGAGCCGGTCAACGTCGTCCACGCCGCCGACACCGAAGGTGGCCTGCTGCACCGCGTCGCGGGTGCCGTGCCGCTGCGCCACCCCGCGAACCGGCTGCGCCCCGTGCCCGCGTGGGAGCCGGAGCACGCCTGGCGGGGCTGGGCACCGACCCCAGCCGAGCCCGTGCAGGGCTTCGCCGTCATGGCGAACGCGCGCGGCATCGCCTCTCCGCTCGGCGTGGAGTTCGCACCACCGCACCGCGCGGACCGCATCCGCGAGCTGCTCAGCGGCTCCGCGGACTGGTCCCCGACGGCGATGGCCGACGTGCACCGTGACACCCATCTGGCCTCGGCCGAGCCGCTGCTCGCCCTGCTGCCCGCCTTCGAGGGGCTGTCACCGGCCGCGCGGGAACTGCGCATGCGATTGCTCTCCTGGGACCGGCGCATGGAGGCCGGGAGCACCGACGCCGCCGTCTTCTCGGCCTTCCGGACCGCGACCGTACGGCGCCTCGCCGCCGACCCGGTCTTCGCGGACCTGGCGGGCGCGCCCGCCGGACCGGCCGTGTTCCACCCGTGGCTGCACCTGGTTCCCAAGATCGGTTACGCGCTCGAAGGCCTGCTGAACAGCTCGCTGCTGCCGGAGCTGGACCGTGCCGCGCACGTCCGCGCGGCCCTGGAGGAGACGGCTGCGGCGGGCTCCCTCGACGTCCCGTGGTCGCAGGTCCACCGCCTGGCCCCCTGGCAGGCGGTCCCCGACCCGGCCGGCCCGGAGTGGCCCGGCCTCGGCGGCGATCACGACTGCGTGAACGCCACTTCCTCCGTGCCCGGCTTCACCGACCTCACCGCCCGCGCTTCGGCCGCCCGTTACGTCTGGGACCTGGCCCGCCGCGAGGACAGCCTCTGGGTCGTCCCGCTGGGCGCCGACGGCGTCGGCGGGACCCCCCATCACCACGACCAGCTCCCCCTGTGGGCACGCTGCGAACTCGTCCCGGTCGTCACCGACTGGACCCGGCTCACCAAGGAATCGATATGACCACCGCCGCCTCCGCGCGACAGCCCGTTCACACGCACCTCGTCGAGGGCTTCGGCACCGTCACCTTCACCCCGGTCGATCCGGCCGCCGACGCCGGTCTGATCCACGCCTGGGTCAC
The DNA here is from genome assembly GCF_042742535.1 of Streptomyces sp. NPDC058880. Classification (NCBI taxonomy): domain Bacteria; kingdom Bacillati; phylum Actinomycetota; class Actinomycetes; order Kitasatosporales; family Streptomycetaceae; genus Streptomyces; species Streptomyces sp. NPDC058880. Next base: position 4,056 of record NZ_JBHYMC010000040.1, on the reverse strand, counting down.
ACCGGAGCGGGCCCGCTTCTGGGGCATGGGCGGGGCCAGTCGCGAACTGGTCCAGGAGATCTACGAGGACGTCGACCGCCGCACCACGCACCACGCGTTCATCATGGCCCGCGAGGGCGTGCCGGTCGCGCTGCTCCAGACGTACGACTGCGCCGAGGACCGGATCAGCGAGTGCTACGACGTCGAGCCCGGGGACGTCGGCGTGCACCTGCTGATCGGCCCGAGCGAGGACGGCCCGCAGCCCGGCTTCAGCGGGAACCTGATGGAGGCCCTCATCGCCTTCGTGTTCGCCGATCCGGCCAGCCGCCGCATGGTCGCCGAGCCGGACTCCCGCAACACCAAGGCGATCACGCGGCTGGAGCGCACCGGGTTCGTGCTCGGCCCGGAGGTCGTCCTCCCGGAGATCGACCTGCCCGAGGTCCACCTCCCCGCCAAGCCGGCCCGCCTCGCCTTCCTCAACCCGCCGCGGGCTCGCTGAGGAAGGCGGTGACCAGCGCCGCCCATTCGGCCGGGCGCTCGGCGAACGGGAGGTGCCCGGTGGGCAGTTCCGCGAGCCGGGCACCCGGCAGGATGTGCGCGAGTTCTCGCTGGAGGCCGGCCGGGACGAGGAGGTCCTGCGTGGTCACGACCACGAGGGCCGGGACGTCGAGCGCCGCGATCTCGGCCTGCAGGTCCGCCCCCCGGATCAAGGCGGCGTGGTCCGCCTGGCCCGGCGGCAGCGTCCGGGCGGTGTCCCGCACCAGCTGCCGCACCTCCTGCGCGGAGAGGCCCTCCAGAACCGCAGGATTCAGCACGAGCGGGACCAGCAGCGAGGCCGCCAGGTCGGGCTCACCGCGGTCGGCGAGGGCCCTCCAGAGATCACCGGCCAGTTCGAGGCGGTTGTCGGCGCGCGCGAAGGTGGCCGTCAGCACCAGCGCGGTGACCCGGTCGGGATACCGCGTGGCGACCCGGACGGCGACGTTCCCGCCGAGCGAGTAGCCGAGTACGGCGAACCGCTGCAGCCCCTCGGCGTCGGCGGCGGCCACCAGCTGGTCGGCCAGCTCGTCGAGGAGGAGCGGCGCCTCGGCCCGCGGGGTGGCGCCGGCACCCGGGTAGTCGACGCCGACGACGCTGAATCGGGCGGCCAGCTCGTCCAGGACCGCGCCGAAGTTGGCTTCGACGGAGCCGCCCGCGCCGTGGGCGAGGAGCAGGCCGGGGCCACCGCTCTCGGTGCGGACGGTGCGCGCATACGCCGCGGCGCCGGCTCCGGAGCGGACGGCGTCGGAGCGGACGGCGTCGGTGTTGACGGACATGGAGATACCCCCGATTTCCCTAATGATCGATACAGAAAAGACCGTACCCGATTTACCTAGCGACCGCTACAGAAACCCGGGCGGGTACGGATCCACCGTTTCGATTGCCGTACCGATTCCGGCCACGCCAGACTGACCCCCACTCAACACAGGGCAGCTGGGGGGAAATTGACCAGCCAGAATCTGCACATCGGGCCGGACGCGGCAGCGGACCGCTACCGCCTGCTCAGGTCGATCGGGCGCGGCGGGGAGGCCGTGCTCTACCTCGCGGAGATCGAACTCGCCGGCGGGTCGGAGCCCGTGGTCGTCAAGGTGCTCGACTCCAGGACGACCATCACTCCCGAGGTCTTCGACCGCATCAGCCAGAAGTGGAACGAGCAGGCCGAACTGCTGAGATTCGTCCACCGGCCCGGTGTCGTGGGAGTGCGGGAGCACTTCGAAGGACCGCCGATCCACCGGCCCGGGGAGTCGTCCACCCTGACCGGGCGGGCGCTCGTCCTCGTCATGAACCACATCGACGGGCTCGACCTGCGGGACTGGCGCGCCGAACGGACGCTCGCCACCGCCGCAGAGCGGCGCGACGTCATGCGGACCCTGGAACAGCTGGCCGAGGTACTGGACTGGCTGCACTCGGGCAGGGCCACGCCCTCCGGGCGGCAGGTCGTCCACGGCGACCTCTCCCCCGGCAACGTGATGGTCGACGCCCACGGGCAGGCCACCCTGGTGGACTTCGGGCTCAGCAAGCTGACCGCCGACCACCAGACGGCGGAGGTCTGGTTCACCCCGGGCTACGCGGCACCCGAGGTGTTCGAGGGCAAGCGGACCCCGGGCACCGACCGGTACGCCTTCGGGGCGATCGCGTACTTCCTGCTCAGCGGAGAGTCGCCGCCCGCCTCTCCGCAGCAGCTGGCCCATGCGATGGCCGAACTGCCGCAGATCGCACTGCTGGACGCCGAACAACGGGCCCGGATCACGGCCCTGTACGCGGAGGAGCCCTCCCGGCGGCCCGTGAACCTGGCCGGGTGGATGAAGGACGTTCGGCGCGCCGTGGTGTCCACCACGACGACGTCCACGGCATCGCGGCGGGCGGCCCTCCAGGACTCCCCGCCCCAGCCCGCCGCGCCTCCCCTGCCCACGGCGGCCCCGGCGGTTGCCGCGGCGCCACCACCGCCCGCCTACCGTCCGACCGCGCCCGACCCGGCCGCGCCCGACCCGAGCGCTGCGGAGCCGCCCACGGCGCCGCTGACCGCTCCCGAGCCGGCTCAGCAGGCCACGGAGCCCGCACCCGTACCGGCGCCCGCACCGGCACCGGCGGCCTCGGTGCCGACGGGGTACGGACCCGCGTACGACCTCTCCCCGGCCCCGCCCGCGCAGGCGCAGGCCGCCGCGCCGCAGAAGAAGAGGAAGCGGCGGGCCGGTCTGGTCCTGGGCTCGGCGCTCGCCGTGGTCGTACTCGCCGCGGGCGCGGTCGTCGGTGTGAAGCTCCTGGGCGACAAGGGCCAGGAGGACAACACGGCGAGCGGGAAGCCCGGCGGGGCGAGCGCGCCGCAGTCGCCGGAGCCCGCCCCCTCCGCGGCCTCGCCGACCCCGTCCGCGGATTCCACGACGGACGGTTCGGCCGCCGGGGCCCCGGCCACCCCGGAGGGCTCCGCCGGCCCGCACGCTCCGGGAGAGGTCAAGGACAGCAACATCGCCGACCTGACCGTGCTGTCCTCCGTGGGCGGCGCCGACAACTTCGAGGTCGGCTCCGCGAAGCTGAACACCACGGAGTACGGAGCGGCGCTGCTCGGCAGCTGCTACTACAGCGCGGCGATCGAGTACGACGTCAACAGGGCCTGGTCCACCCTGGAATTCACCGCCGGCATCGACGACGGCTCGACGGTCGAGCAGGCACGGCTGACCATCTCGGTGGACGACAAGCCTGCGGTGTTCTCCGAGCTGGTCCACCTGGGCAAGCCGGTCACCAAGTCCCTGGACATCAAGGGCGCCCTGCGGCTGCGCATCAAGGTGGAGGAGGGCTGCAAGGGCCGCAGCAACGCCGTTCTGGCAGCGCCCCTCCTCAAGCGCTGACGGAGCCGGTCCCGTCCGACACCCCGAGGTCGGCCCGCATGGCCGCACGCATCTCCCGGAGCAGGCCCCAGATCTCCTGCTGGGCGGCGGAGACCGCGGCCATCGTCTCGCCCTCCTCGGGGGCGCCCCGTTCCAGGCGCTTGACCTGGCCGTAGACCCTGCTCAGGGCGTGGTTGACGGCGCTCGCGGGTCCGAGCACGGCGTCCGGGGCGATCATCTGCGCCTCGGAGTAGCGGTCGCGCTGGGCGTTCTTGGCCTCGTCGAGCACCTCCCGGTCCGCGTCCTCGACCGGGCGCTCCCGCAGGACATGCAGATGCCGGTTGAGCGCGGTGGTGAACTGCCGGGCGTCCCGGTTGAGGTCCGCGTAGCAGCTCCGCCGCAGCGTCAGACGGTCGCGGATCTCCTGATGGCCGCGCAGGATCTCTATCTCCCGGCGTTTCGCCCGCTCCGCCCCGCGCTGGGTGAGCAGCGCCGCGCCCAGGGTGCCCACCACACCGACGACCGCGATGACCATCGCACCGATCTCCACGCGCAACTCCCCCGTTCCTCCGCCGGACGTGGTCGTCCAGTGTGCGGGAGACGACCGGGGCCCCGCACCTCTTGGGTTCTAGCGGTCCTCGCAACACCCGCGATCTGTGGGAGTTGCGAGGACCGTGGGCGTTGAGCGTGGTGATCTTTCGGGGTTGCGGGAGCG